>CAIODK010000101.1 GCA_903856995.1 uncultured Burkholderiales bacterium | reverse complement strand
TCCCAGCCGTTTGACGTCTCTGGGCTTAGGATGTGCGTTTTACAGGATCACTATGTCAGCCGCATTGTCCAGCTTTGAAGAAAGCTTCTCCCACGACCAGCAAATTGCGCAACTGCGCATTCCTCCACACTCGATCGAGGCCGAGTCCAGTGTGCTGGGTGGTTTGTTGTTGGACAACGGCGCATGGGACCGTGTGGGGGACTTGTTGGTCGACGGTGACTTCTACCGTTACGAGCACAAGCAGGTCTATGCCGCGATTGGGACGCTGGTCAACAACAGCCGGCCAGCTGATGTGATCACGGTGTACGAGCATTTGCAGACTTTGGGTAAGGCGGAAGAAATTGGGGGCTTGGGCTACCTCAACGCCTTGGCGCAATACGTGCCCAGTGCTGGCAATATCCGTCGCTATGCCGAAATCGTGCGCGAACGTTCGATTTTGCGCAAACTGGTAACCGCCAGTGACGAAATCGCCACCAACGCCTTCAACACGCAGGGCCGGGCGGTCGCACAAATTTTGGACGAAGCCGAGCAAAAGATCTTCAACATCGGCGAGGAAGGCTCACGCATGAAGCAGGGCTTTCAAGCCATGCCGCAGCTGGTGGTTGAGCTGCTTGATCGCGTGCAAGAGATGGCGGACAACCAAAACGACATCACTGGCGTTCCCACGGGCTTCGTTGACTTTGACCGCATGACCTCTGGCTTACAGCCAGGAGATTTGATTGTGTTGGCAGCTCGCCCTTCGATGGGTAAAACGGCGTTGGCCATCAACATCGCTGAGCACGTCGCTGTGAATGAAGGCTTGCCAGTGGCCGTTTTCTCCATGGAGATGGGCGCCTCGCAGCTGGCTGTTCGTATCGTGGGTTCGATCGGTCGCGTGGATCAAGGCCACTTGCGCACGGGTAAGTTGAGCGACGACGAGTGGCCTCGGTTGACCGAAGCCATTGAGAAGCTGCGCAACGTGTCTTTGCACATCGATGAAACGCCGGGCCTCACACCCAGTGAACTGCGCGCCAATGCGCGTCGTTTGTCTCGTCAATGTGGCAAGCTCGGACTCATCGTGGTTGACTATTTACAGTTGATGAGTGGTTCCAACAGCAGCGGTGGCGACAACCGTGCGACGGAGATTGGTGAAATCTCTCGAGGTTTAAAGATGCTTGCCAAAGAGCTGCAATGCCCGGTGATTGCCTTGTCTCAGCTCAACCGAAGCGTGGAGCAACGCACAGACAAGCGTCCCATGATGAGTGACTTGCGTGAATCAGGCGCGATCGAACAAGACGCGGACGTGATCATGTTCATTTACCGCGACGACTATTACAACAAAGAGTCAAAAGAGCCAGGGGTGGCAGAGATCATCATTGGTAAACAGCGAAACGGTCCCACAGGGACCGTCAAGCTGGCTTTCTTGAAGCCACTCACCAAGTTCGAGAGCTTGGCCAGCGGCTACAACAACGGCGACTACTAAGCCTGCTTAAAGCACTTCGCTGGCAAAGTCAGCCAGTCGTGAGCGCTCGCCGCGGGCCAAGGTGATGTGGCCGCCATGTGGCCAACCCTTGAAGCGATCCACTGCGTACGTCAGGCCCGAAGAGCCTTCCGTCAGGTAGGGTGTGTCGATCTGGGCCAAGTTGCCCATACAGATGATCTTGGTCCCTGGGCCTGCGCGCGTGATGAGCGTTTTCATTTGCTTGGGTGTCAAGTTTTGTGCTTCATCGATGATGAGGTACTTGTTCAAGAACGTGCGTCCGCGCATGAAGTTCAAGCTCTTGATCTTAATGCGGCTACGAATCAAGTCATTGGTGGCAGAGCGCCCCCATTCGCCTGCACTGGTGTCTGTTTTAGCCAGTACTTCGAGGTTATCGTCCAATGCGCCCATCCACGGGCCCATTTTTTCTTCTTCGGTGCCAGGCAGGAAGCCAATGTCCTCACCCACACTCACGGTGGCGCGAGTCATGATGATTTCTGTGTAGCGGCGATCGTCCAGCACCTGTGTGAGGCCTGCGGCCAATGCCATTAAGGTCTTACCCGTGCCTGCTGTGCCGGTGAGGGTGACGAAGTCAATCTCTGGATCGGTGAGCAAGTTCATTGCGAAGTTTTGTTCGCGGTTGCGCGTGGTCACACCCCAGACAGCATTTTTGAGATGCGTGAAGTCTTTCAGCGTCTTGAGCACCACTGTTTTGCCGCGAATCTCTGTCACGCGGGCATACAGGCTAGGCTCACCCGCAGCTTCGTAATATACAAACTGATTGATATGCAGATCAGGCACCAAGGGGCCGCTCAGGCGGTAGTAGGTGTGGCTGCCGCTTTGCCAGCTCTCGACGGATTTTCCGTGTTTGATCCAGAAATCTTCTGGAAGCGCCATTGCCCCAGAGTACAACAGGTCGCCGTCTTCTAGGGTCTTGTCGTTTTGGTAGTCCTCAGCGGCCAAACCCAATGCGCGGGCTTTGACGCGCATGTTGATGTCCTTTGACACCAACACCACTTCACGGGGTGCGTATTTGACGCGCAAGGCTTCAACGACCCCCAAGATTTGGTTGTCGGCCTTGCCTTGCGGCAGGCTAGAAGGCAGGGTGAAGTCCAGCGGTTCAGTTTGGAAGAACAAACGCCCCCCTACCTCGCGATGGCCCGTGCCATCGAGCTTGATGCCTGTGATGATGTCTGCGTTGTGCGAAGCCACCAAAGCGTCAAGTGAGCGGCTGGTTTGGCGGGCGTTGCGCGCCACTTCGGTCATGCCTTTTTTGTGACCATCCAACTCTTCGAGCACGATCATGGGCAAGAACACGTCGTGTTCTTCGAATCTGTACAAACACATCGGATCGTGCATCAAGACATTGGTATCGAGCACGAACAGTTTGGTGGGGCCCGTGTGCTTCTTTTTGGGTGCAGCCGCACGTGCGGGGGCAGGTTTGCGCTCACCTTTGTAGGCAGGAATTGGTTCGGCGGCTACGGCTGCGTGTGTTTCATGTGGTTTGACGGGCGCATCATCGTCGACCTCGCGCGCTTCGTGTCGAGGTGCGGGCTTGCGGACACCGCGGGACTTGGCCGG
>CAIODK010000100.1 GCA_903856995.1 uncultured Burkholderiales bacterium | reverse complement strand
GACAAATTGCCGTTGGACTTTGTGCTCGATGACAGCACAGCGATGAATCCAAGTGCCGTTCTCTCGGGTATGGGCGAGGTGACAGTGCGTGTGCGAATTTCTAAGAGCGGTCAAGCCATGGCCCAACCAGGTGACTTCGGTGTGAGTTTGAGCCCCGTCAAACTGGGCAGCAAAGGCTTGAACTTGATGGTCCGTGACACCTTGCAAGCCACACCTTAAATGCACGTTTAAGGCGTAATCAGCGCGCATGAAAAAGCCCCGTCGTTCTGTCGAACGCGCGGGGCTTGTCTTTGAGGGGTGTGCTGTTTACAGCAAACCATTCATGCGTGCGAAGTGCAGCGTCTGTGTGCGGCTCTTCACGTCTAAACGACGAAACAAGCGCCACAGGTGAACCTTCACCGTATGTTCGCTGATTTCGAGCTCAGTCGCGATGTCGCGGTTGCTCAAGCCACGGTCAAGCATGACGATGAGTTGCTTTTGGCGCTTGGACAATTTGACCTCGCCGACCAATACCACTTCTTCGTCGCCGTTTTCGGCTGCGAACAAACCTTGGATGGCCGCTGAAATTTCGTTGGCTGGTGAAGATTTTTCGATATAGATGTCAGCACCGGCTTCGATGCAAGTCTCTTCGGCTTCGCCTGCGGGCATGGATGAAATCACGACCAAAGGCACCGTGGTGTACATGCTCTTGACGTCCTTGACGGCAGAAGTACCTTTGACGCCTGGCAGCAACAAATCGAGCACAAACAACTCGGGATCACCATTTTTGATAATCGCCGCTTGCAATTCGCTGAATTTCTCTAATTCGATGACTTTCGATGCGGGGCGCATACGGCGCAACAACATCGCAATTGCTTGGCGAACCAAAGGATGGTCGTCAATGATGTACATACTCATTTTTATTACTCCTGGATCAATATTAGTAGTTTAGCCCCATTGCGGACCGAACATCCTGCATGGTTTCACGGGCCGTGATGCGTGCTTTTTCAGTACCTGCGTCCACGATATCACGAACAATCTTGGGGTTAGTGATGTAGGGCTCAGCACGTTCGAGCATGGGTTGTTGCTCGCGCAAGATGGCGTCAATGATGGGTTGCTTGCATTCTAGGCAGCCAATACCGGCAGTTTTACAGCCTTGGGCTACCCATTCGCGTTGGCCAGCGTCGCTGTAGACGATGTGGAACTGCCACACAGGGCACTTGTCGGGGTTGCCGACGTCTGTGCGTTTTTGGCGTGCGGGGTCTGTGGGCATGCGCCTGACCTTGTGCTCAAGGGTGGCGCGGTCCTCGCGGATGGCGATCGAGTTGTTGTAGCTCTTGCTCATTTTGGCGCCGTCCAAGCCCGGCAACTTGCTGGTCTCGGTGAGCAACGCATGCGGCTCGGTCAAGATGACCTTGCCCGTGCCTTTGAAGTAACCACCCAAGCGCTCGCGGTCTTGCGTGTCTAGTTCTGGGGCCGAACCGATGTAGCCTAAAGCGCCTTCCATGGCTTGTGCGTCACCGGTTTCTTGGTAGGCCTTACGTGATTTTTCGAAGCGCTTCACGCTGTCTTTGGGTAGCTTGGCCAGTGAGGCTTGCACTTTTTCTTCGGCGTTGATTTCGCGCCCGTACAGGTGGTTGAATCGGCGTGCGGCTTCCCGCGTGAGCTCCACGTGACTGGCTTGGTCTTCGCCTACGGGCACGTGCTTGGCTTTGTAAATCAAGATGTCAGCGGCTTGCAGCAAGGGGTAGCCCAAGAAACCATAGGTGGCCAAGTCTTTGTCTTTGAGCTTTTCTTGTTGGTCTTTGTAGGTGGGGACGCGTTCTAGCCAGCCCAGCGGAGTGCCCATGGCCAAGAGCGTGAACAACTCGGCGTGTTCAGGAATGCGGCTTTGCAAAAAGATGGTGCAGGCATTGGGGTCAAGGCCAGCAGCCAACCAGTCAATCACCATCTCGTACACGTTCTTCTCGATCACCTCACGGTTTTCGTAGTGGGTGGTGAGCGCGTGCCAGTCGGCCACGAAATAGAAACAATCCATTTCGGATTGCAGACGCACCCAGTTTTTCAAAGCGCCGTGGTAGTGGCCCAAATGCAGCGCACCGGTGGGGCGCATGCCTGAGAGAACGCGTTCTTTCATGTTCAATGCTTCAGTAAAAATTCAAAGGGACTGAGCATGAGGCTCAGCAACTCAAAGGTCAGGGTCATGATGGGTGCCATCCACAGGGTGTCGACGACTTTCAAGACCACCAAGGCCATCACGATGTAAAAGCCGTAGGGCTCGACGCGAGATAACCATACCGCTTGCTTCCAAGGCAGCAAGCCGACCAAGATGCGGCCACCATCCAGTGGCGGCAGGGGGAATAGGTTGAACGCAAACATCACCGCATTCACTTTGACGCCTGCTTTGCAGACTTCAATGAAGAAGCGCTCCTCGACGCCTGCAGCGATCAATGCATACATGGCAAAGGCCCAAACAAACGCTTGGATGAAATTGATCGCAGGGCCGGCCAGGGCGACCCAAACCATGTCGCGTTTGGGATTTTTCAAACGACCAAAATTTACCGGCACAGGCCGCGCATAACCAAACAAGAAGTTGCCACCTGTGGCCAAGAACAACACGATAGGCATGACCAGCGTACCCATGGGGTCAATGTGAGGCATGGGGTTGAGCGTCACGCGCCCCATCATCCAAGCGGTGTCGTCGCCGCGCAGGTGTGCCACATAGCCATGGGCAGCTTCGTGCAACGTGATTGCAAAAACCACGGGCAGGCCGAAGATCAGTATGGTTTGAATCAGGTCAGGTAAATTCACAGGGCGATTGTCGCATTCAATACTTTGAGGCTAGTCGCTGGGCCGTTCACAGGCCCAAAGTGCTCAGCGGGCCGCGACCTTGGCGGATCACCTCGGGGTCACCCCCGCCGTCCATGGGTGTGAGGTCGACCACGGTGGTGGGTTCTAGCGGGCAAGCGCCGGCATCGATCACGGCGGCCAGCTCGTGTTCAAAACGGTCGCGAATTTCTTCGGCGTCGTTCATCGGGTCGGTCTCGCCAGGGGGGATGAGAGTGGTGGCTAGCAACGGTGCGCCATGCAGTTCGAGTAAGTCGAGCAGGGTTTTGTTCAGTGGCACACGCAGGCCAATGGTTTTGCGTTGCGGGTGGCTGACGCGGCGAGGCACTTCTTTGGTGGCTTCCAAGATGAAAGTGTAGGCACCCGGGGTGGCCGCTTTGAGCAAGCGGTATTGGCGGTTGTCGACCTTTGCGTAGTTCGCCAACTCCGACAAATCTCGGCACAGCAGGGTGAGGTGGTGCTTGTCGTCCACTTGGCGAATGCGGCGCATCTGCTCTACCGCGGCTTTGTCGTCTAAGTGGCAGACCAAGGCATAGCTAGAGTCGGTGGGCACGGCCAAGATGCCGCCACGCTCGAGCAGCGACACCGCTTGCTTTAGCAAGCGCGGTTGTGGGTTATCGGGGTGAACTTGAAGAAACTGAGCCATGACCGTGTGCGCTAGCGACGCACTTGATTTGATTTATTGAATGCGATGCGCAAGGGCTTCCCAAACGGGGGTGAGTTGACCAGGCAACCACGGCAAGGTGCCTAGGTCGATGCGACTTTCGTTGGGGCTGTGGAAGTCACTGCCGCGTGAGGCAAAGAGGTCCAGCTCTTGGGCCATGTCCGCGTAGACCACGTATTCGGCGGGCGTGTGGCTGCCAGTGATTACCTCGACGCCTTCGCCCCCGTAGTTTTTAAACTCGGTGAAGAGCGCGAACTCTTCGTTGGGCGTAAAGCCATAGCGTGCGGGGTGGGCAATGATGGCCATGCCCTTGGCCTGCACGATCCACTGCACCGCGTCTTTGAGCGAGGCCCAACGGTGTGGCACAAAGCCGGGATGACCTTCGGTCAAGAAGCGGCGAAACACCTCTGGTGTGTCTTGGCACACACCGGCTTCGACCAGAAAGCGGGCGAAGTGCGTGCGAGAAATGAGTTCGGGGTTGCCCACGTATTTGAGGGCGCCTTCATAGGCGCCGTGAATGCCAACCTTGGCCAAGCCTTCTGACATTTCTTGGGCGCGTTCGCTACGGCCGCCGCGTGTTTGGTGCAGGCCTGCGACGAGCTGAGCGTCGTGCGCGTCAAACCCAAGCCCGACGATGTGTACGGTTTTGTTGGCGAAGGTGACGGAAATTTCTGTGCCCGTGAGGTACTTCATGCCGTTGGCGTGGGCCGCTGCGAGTGCGCGGTCTTGGCCGCCGATTTCGTCGTGGTCGGTCAAAGCCCACAGCTCGACGCCGTTGGCTTTGGCGCGGACGGCAAGTTCTTCAGGCGTGAGCGTGCCATCCGAAACTACGGAGTGGCAATGCAGGTCGGCGTTCAAGATAGAGGTGCTCACGTTTTTATTGTAGGCGCGGCAACGCCTCGCGTGCATTCGTGCAAGTGACAGCGGCCAGCTCGGCTACTGAGATGCCGCGTAGCTCTGCCAGTACCTGCGCGATGCGCGGCAACTCAGCGGGTTCGTTGCGGCCTTGCGGCTGACCTGCGGCGCGTTGCTCTGCTGTGGCGTAGAGCCAATGCGGGGGGATGTCGGGCGCATCGGTTTCCAGCACGATGGCTGAGAGCGGTAGCTCGGTGGCCAAACGGCGTAGCTGCAACGCGCGGTCATACGTCAATGCGCCGCCAAAACCCAGCTTGAACCCGAGAGCGATGAAGGTCTGCGCTTGCTGCAGACTGCCGTTGAAAGCGTGGGCAATACCACCCACCACGGGCAGGTCTCGCAGGCCTTTTAGGAGCAGGTCAGCACTGCGGCGCACATGCAAGATCACGGGCAGTTGGTGCTCTTGCGCGAGTTTGAGCTGCGCTTTGTAAAACAGCAGTTGCTTGGCCAAGGCTTCGGGCGTATTGAGTTCTGGCACAAAACCGTCAAGACCTATTTCACCCACCGCCACCAAGCGAGGGTCACCACGGTGGGCGTGCAGCGCGGCGTCAAGCTGCGTTAGATGCGCCTCGGTCGCTTGCGGTGTGAAAAGCGGATGAATGCCGAGGGCATAAGCATCTTGCTGGGCGTGGGCCAACACACGCACCGCATCAAAGTTGGCCGCTTCTACAGCGGGGATGATGCATTGCTCCACACCTGCGGCACGGGCGCGTTGGTGCACAGCTGCGCGGTCGGCGTCAAACTCTGCCGCATCGAGGTGCGCGTGGGTGTCGATGAAGAGTGGCGGGGAGTGTCGGCTCTTCTGCATTTGCTTTTCATAAAGTTGATCAAGGTCAAAACCGAAAATGGGTTGCAGTTTGATACTGACTCTATCAACAAGGAGTGGCTATGAGAATTTTGATTCCAGTCGATGGGTCTAAGTCGTCTTTGAATGCCGTGAAGTATGCCGCGAAGTTGGCCATCTCGTTGAGAACAAACGATAGTATTACCTTGGTGAACGTTCATGATGACCATGGACTTCGTCGCGCGAAAAAAATCCTAAGCACGGCAGAAATTGATGATTATTTGAGAGCGGTCAGTGATGAGGACTTGAAGGCTGCGCGTAAGCACTTGACCAAGGAGGGACTGCCTTTTGACGCTATCGTCAAGCAGGGCCATGTGTCGGAAGAGATTGTCAAAACGGCAAACAGTGGGAAGTTTGATATCGTGGTCATAGGCTCCAAAGGTCGCAGCGGCATCATGGACTTACTGATTGGTTCAGTGACTCAAAAAGTAGTGGCGTCTGCAAAGCCACCCGTGGTCGTGGTGAAGTAACGACTCTAGCCAAGGGTGTACCTAGACGGAGGATGCAGCCTCCGTCAAAAAGCGGTCAATGGCTGTTCGCTAAGAAACCACCCAAAGCGAATACTGAGTTCGGTGCTTTGGCCGTCATGGCGGGTTGCGGCTTTTGTGCAAACACGCCGCGTTTGAGAGATTGGCTTGGAGGCACTTGCCCAGCTTTGGAGAGTTGCGTCGCAATCAGGCTATGTAAGCTGATGGACTGCATGTGGTCCTCCATCTTTTGGTTCAGGTGTGACCATAGCTCTTCGGTCGACACGTAGCCGTTTTGGGCGGCCTCATCGGACACATCTTCTTTTCGGTCGGGGCTGTTCACCGCATAGATGATGTCAGCCACGCTGATGTGCTGGGTATCGCGGTGCAAGGTGTAGCCGCCGCCAGGGCCGCGCGTGCTTTCCACCAACCCGTGCTGGCGCATCTTGCTGAAGATTTGCTCAAGGTAGGAGATCGAGATGTGTTGGCGTTGGCTGATGGCGGCCAAAGACACGGGTCCTTGGTGCTGGCGCATGCCCATGTCAATCATGGCGGTGACGGCAAAACGGCTTTTTGTACTTAAACGCATGGAATTCTCCTGTCAGTTCTGTGGCTGGTTCAATGTCAGCACAAGATGGACTTTAAGCAGAAAATCACTTCGTGTAAATTCGTATTTATTGTTTTAATTATTCGAGAAAAACGAAGTGTAATCAGTCTATGAACTTCAAACACTTGTACTACTTCTGGGTCACGGCCCGCGCGGGTGGTGTGATGCGCGCAGGTGAGCAGCTACACACCACGCCGCAAACCCTATCGGGGCAAATCAAATTGCTCGAAGACCGTTTGGGTCGCAAGCTGTTCCGTAAAAGTGGTCGACAGCTGGAGTTGACCGAGGATGGGCGAAAAGCGCTGAGCTATGCCGATGACATTTTTGCTTTGGGCTCGGAGCTGCAAGCTGCCATGGCCAACACCACAGCGGGCGTGCGCACGCTGGAGTTTCGGGTGGGTGTGGCTGATTCGGTGGCCAAGTCGGTGGCGTATCGCTTGCTGGAACCCGCCTTGTCGATTGCTGAGCCCGTGCGCTTGATTGGCAGCGAGGGCAAGTTTGCGGACTTGATGGCACAACTGGCCTTGCATCGGCTTGACTTGGTGATCGCGGACGAGCCGCTGTCCAAGCGCATCAGTGTGAAAGCGTTCAACCATGCGTTAGGCGCCACGCCCATGAGTTTTTTTTGTACCCCCGCATTACGTGCGACCTTGAAAGGCAATTTCCCCCAGTGCCTGCACGATGCGCCCATGTTGATTCAAGGTTCGTCGTCATCGGTGCGTCAGCAGTTGGACGGTTGGCTGGTGCGCCACAAAATACAGCCGCGCGTGGTGGGTGAGTTTGATGATGGGGCGTTGATGACGGCCTTTGGCCGAGAGGGGCGCGGGGTGTTCATGTCACCCGGCATCTTAGAAAAAGAAACCGTGGCGCAATTTGGCGTCGAAGTGGTGGGGCGCAGCGATGAGTTGGTGGAAGAGTTCTTCGCGGTGTCGGTGGAGCGCCGCATTTCTCACCCCTGCGTGGCGGCCATCACGCAAAACGCCCGTGGGCGTTTGTTCAGCGGTTGACCTTAATCGTTTTGTAGCGCGCCAGCGTTCAAGTGCAGCTGGCGGTCGCAACGCGCAGCCAATGCTGTGTCGTGCGTGACCAGCACAAATGCGGTGTTGTGTTCGCGGGCCAGTTGCAGCATCAAGGCGAACACGTGGTCGGCAGTGTTGCGATCGAGGTTGCCGGTGGGCTCATCGGCCAACACGCAGGCGGGGCGCGTCACCAAAGCGCGGGCAATCGCCACGCGCTGGCGTTCACCGCCCGACAGTTCGGCAGGGCGGTGGTGCAGGCGGGGACCAAGACCGACCGCTTCAAGCATGGCCTGCGCTTGGGCACTGGCGGCTGCGCGGTCCATGCGGCGAATCCATAGCGGCATGGCCACGTTGTCGAGTGCGCTGAATTCAGGCAACAAGTGGTGAAACTGATACACAAAGCCGAGGTGTTGGTTGCGCAGGTCCCCCAAGGCGGTGGTGCTCAAGCCGGCCAAGGGTTGGCCCATCAAAGACACGCTGCCCGACGTGGGTGCGTCCAAGCCGCCCAAGACGTGTAGCAAGGTACTTTTGCCTGAGCCGGATGAGCCGACGATGGCCAGCGTTTCGCCCGCAGCGACTGACAGATTGACGTTTTGTAGCACGGTCACATCCAATGGTCCTTCGGTGAAGCGACGGCTGATGTGGTTGGCGATGAGGACGGGTGTGTGTGACATGGCAAGCCTTATTCGTAGCGCAAGGCTTGGGCAGGGTTGACGCGGCTGGCGCGCCAACTGGGGTAAATGGTGGCGAGGAAGGCCAGCACCAACGAGATGATGGCAATCGGCCAAATGTCGGCGGCTTGTGGGTCGCTGGGCATGCGGCTGATCAGATAGATGTCGCGTGGCAAAAAGCTCGCGCCCAGCAGGTGTTCAATGGCGGGCACGATGACGTCGATGTTGAACGCCACGCTTAGGCCCATGAGCAAACCGACCAGCGTTCCCAACACCCCCACGGTCGCGCCCTGCACCACAAAGATGGCCATGATGCTTTTCGGGCTCGCGCCCAGCGTGCGCAAGATGGCTATGTCAGCGCGCTTGTCTGTCACTGTCATTACTAGCGTGGTCACGAGGTTGAACGCCGCTACCGCCACGATGAGAGTGAGGATGATGAACATCATGCGTTTTTCCACCTGCACTGCGGCAAACCAGGTGCGGTTTTGCCGCGTCCAGTCGCGCACGATAACGTCGGGGCCGAGTTGCACCGACAAGTCAGCGGCCACGCTGCGTGCTTGTTGGCTGTCCTTGATCTTCAGGCGCACGCCGCTGGGGGCTTCGAGACGGAAGATGCGTTGCGTGTCTTCGATGTGCAGCAGTGCCAGTGAGGCGTCGTACTCGTAATGACCCGAGTCAAAGATGCCCGACACATGCAATTGCTTCAGGCGCGGCATCACGCCAGCAGGTGTGACTTGCCCGCCGGGCGCGATGAGGGTGATTTGGTCGCCCACACGCACACCCATCGCCATCGCCAGTTCGCCGCCCAACACCACGTTGAAGCTGCCGGGCTGCAAGGTGGCACGCACCTCACGCGGAATTTGTAAAGTGAAGTCGCTCACTTGGGTTTCGGGCTCAGGGTCAATGCCTCGCACCATCGCGCCGCGCATGTCTTCGCCTCGCGCCATCAGGGCTTGTTGTGCCACGAAGGGGGCAGCCGCCACCACGTCGGGGTGCTGTTTGACTTGCGCCATGAGCGCGTTCACATCGGCAAAGCCTTCGCCGCCCGGCGCGAGCAGCTCAATGTGTGAGACCACGGCCAACATGCGGTCGCGCACTTCTTTTTGAAAGCCGTTCATCACGCTGAGCACGATGATGAGCGCGGCGACACCCAGTGCAATGCCCAACATGGACACCCCCGAGATGAAGGAAATAAAACCGTTGCGGCCCGCCACACGGCCTGCGCGCGTGTAACGCCAGCCAATCAGCAGTTCGTAGGGAAGTTTGGAAGAGGTTTGCATGTGGCTTGGATTATCTCGTAGCGGCTGGAGGAAGGGTCTGCATCACGGACAATCCAAGCTATGACACCCACAACCCTGATCCCCTTTTCCCTTTGGACCGCCCACGGTCCTGAGTCATCGGTGTTGAGCAAGGCTGATCTGCCCCATTTGCGCACGTGGATAGCCCAAGCCCAGCGCGTGGAGGTGCAAGTGGACGAGGTGATAGAACCTTTGCTGGCCACCTTGTCGCCCCCGCATGAGCGCGCATGGGCGCATGCCGTGGGTTGGCCTGTGGTGGATGGCTGTTTGCCTTGGGCCGCACACGCGGCAACGCAACAGGGTTTGGCATCCGTCCCAACGCAAGAGGGTTGGGCCTTCATCACCCTGTGCAACTGGCACGTGAGCAATGGCCAAGTCACGCTGGGTGACCCCGCCTTTTTGCAGCTCGATGAGGCCACCGACGCCGTGCTGCTCAAGGCCATGCAAAGCTTCTTCGCCGAAGACGGCATTGCCTTGCACCCACACAAGCCAGGCCAGTGGCTGGCGCAGTCGCCGCTATTGGCCGACTTGCCCACGGCCTCGGTGGACCGCGTGATTGGCCGCAACATTGACCCGTGGTTGGTGGGCAGCCACACCTTGGCCGAGCTGCTCAGCCCCGCAGTCAAACTGCTGCGGCGTTTGCAAAATGAAATGCAAATGTTGCTCTACACCCACCCTGTGAATGATGCGCGCAGCCTGACCATCAATTCGTTTTGGGTGCACGGCACAGGCCCGTACACCCCCCTCTCACGGACCGCCCCAGCGCTGGTGAACACCTTGCGCAGCAGCGCCTTGCAGCAAGACTTCGTCGGTTGGCTAGACGCGTGGCAGCAGGTCGATGCCGAGGTGATCGCTCCCCTGCTGGCGCGCGTGGCCGCTGGTGAACCCCAGCGTTTGGTGTTGTGCGGCGAGCATGAATGCCATGTGTACGACAGCGCCGCGCCATCCCTGTGGCAGCGCGTGCGCAACCGCTTCGCGCCGACGACTTTAGACACCGTGTTGGCCGTTGCGCCTTTGAAAGATTAAGCCCCATGCAATTCATCCCACGCGACATGCCACCACGCAACATCTGGGCGCTTGAACAAGCAGGCGTGCATCCGCTGCTAGCGCGCCTCTATGCCGCGCGCGGTATTCAAGATGCCGCCACGTTGGATGCCTCGCTCGCGCACTTGTTGCCACCCTCTGGGTTGAAAGGTATCGACGCCGCAGCCACGTTGTTGGCCGACGCGATGGCCGCCGATAAAAAACTGTGCATCGTGGCCGACTACGACTGTGATGGCGCGACTGCCTGCGCCGTAGCCATGCGTGGCTTACGCTTGCTGGGTGCCAAGCACGTGAGCTACATCGTGCCCGACCGCGTGGTCGATGGTTATGGTCTGACCCCCCCGATTTCCGAGCGCGTCAAAGCCAGCGGTGCGGATGTGCTGATCACTGTCGACAACGGCATTGCCAGCGTGGAGGGCGTGGCCACAGCGCGCGCTTTGGGTTTGCAAGTCTTGGTGACCGACCACCATTTGCCCGCTGCCGTGCTGCCGGATGCTGATGCGATCGTGAACCCCAATCAACCCGGTTGTACGTTCCAGAGCAAAGCGCTCGCGGGTGTGGGCGTGATGTTTTATGTGTTGCTGGTGCTGCGTGCGGAGCTGCGCAAGCGGGGTGTGTTTACGGCGGAGCAACAGCCTAAGTTAGATACCTTGTTGCCATTGGTCGCGCTTGGCACGGTGGCCGACGTGGTCAAGCTCGACGCCAACAACCGCCGCCTAGTGGCCCAAGGTTTGGCGCGCGTGCGCAAGGGTCAAATGCCGCCGGGCATGGTGGCTTTGTTTGTTGCGGCGGGTCGCCAGAGTGAGAAATGCACCTCG
>CAIODK010000099.1 GCA_903856995.1 uncultured Burkholderiales bacterium | reverse complement strand
GCTTGCCCACGCGGGTGACGTGATGGTGGCCGTGGCCGCCAACTTCACCGCTCCCATGCAAAAAATCGCCCAAGCGTTTGAGCAAGACACAGGGCACAAAGCGCACTTGGCCTTTGGCGCAACGGGCAAGTTTTATGCGCAAATCAAAAACGGTGCGCCGTTTGCCCTGCTGCTGGCCGCTGATGCCGAGACGCCCGCACGTCTAGAAAAAGAAGGCCTCGCCGTCGCCGGCACGCGCTTCACCTACGCCACGGGCCGCTTGGCTTTGTGGAGCAAGCAAGCCAACTTAGTCGACGACAAAGGCGAGGTGCTGCGCAGCAAAAGTTTTGAAAAATTAGGCATCTACAAAATTGCCATGGCCGACCCCAAGCTCGCCCCCTACGGCGCTGCGGCGATGGCGGTGATCCACAAGATGGGCGTGCAAACCAACGTCATACCCAAGCTGGTGCAAGGCGAAAGCATCGGCCAAACCTACCAGTTCGTCAGCACCGAAAACGCGCAGCTTGGGTTTGTCGCCTTGTCGCAGATCTCATTCGATGGCCGCATCACCCAAGGCTCGGCATGGGTGGTGCCGCAAAGCATGCACACACCTTTGAAGCAAGATGCCGTGTTGCTTAACAACGGCAAAGACAATGCTGCTGCGCGCGCACTGCTGAAATATCTGCAAAGCGACACAGCCAAAACCATCAGCCAAAGCTACGGCTACGCGCTGTAGAGTGTGGGCATGAATTTAAGCACCGAAGATTTCCAAGCCATCGCGCTGACGCTGCAACTCGCCAGCGTCACCACGGTGCTGCTGTTGCTGCTCGCCACACCTGTGGCGTGGTGGCTGGCGCACACGCGCTCAGGCTTTCGTGCGCCCGTGGCGTCACTCGTCGCGTTGCCTTTGGTGTTGCCGCCCACCGTGCTCGGTTTTTATGTGTTGGTGGCGCTAGGGCCCAATGGCCCGATAGGGCAGTTCACACAATGGGCGGGTTGGGGCACATTGGCGTTTAGCTTTTGGGGCTTGGTGTTGGGCTCGGTCGTGTACTCGCTGCCATTTGCAGTACAGCCGCTGGTCAATGCGTTTGAGGCGATGGGCCCTCGCCCGATGGAGGTCGCCGCCACGCTGCGAGCCAGCCAATGGGATGCCTTCTTCACCGTGGCCGTGCCACTGGCCAAGCCCGGCTTTGTGATGGCGGCCATGCTGAGCTTTGCACACACCGTGGGCGAGTTTGGCGTGGTGCTGATGATTGGCGGCAACATCCCCGACACAACGCGTGTGGTGTCGACCCAAATCTACGGCCATGTGGAGGCCATGGAATATTCACAAGCGCATGGCTTGGCGGGTGTGATGTTGGTGTTCTCGTTTGTGGTGTTGTTGGGACTGTCGTGGTTTAACCGTCGCGCTGATCAACGCAAAAAGGTGGGCGCATGAACATCCACTTGCAGCTCGATATTGCGCGTGCTGACTTTGATGTGTCGGTTGATGTGCAGTTGCCCGCGCACGGCATCACCGTCATCTTTGGCCCATCGGGCTGTGGCAAAACTACGTTGCTGCGTTGCGTCGCTGGGCTAGAACCCTCGGCGCGTGGCGTGGTGCAACTGGGCCACGAGGTATGGCAAGACGACGCACAAAATGGTGGCAGAGGCGTGCGCCTGCCTACGCACCAACGTGCCTTGGGCTATGTGTTTCAAGAGGCGTCGTTGTTTGAACACTTAGACGTGGCGGGCAATTTGGCCTATGGCCACCAACGTGCTGAAAAAAACAACCGCAACCCCATGAGCCAAGCTGTGCAGCAGCAGGTCATCGAGCTGCTGGGCATTGGCCATTTGCTCAAGCGCCGCAGCCACGAGCTGTCGGGGGGTGAACGCCAACGCGTGGCCATTGCCCGTGCCTTGGTCACACAGCCACGTTTGCTGTTGCTGGATGAACCCTTGGCCGCACTCGACCACGCACGCCGACAAGAAGTGCTGCCGTGGCTAGAGAAGCTGCGCGATGACCTAAACATCCCCATGCTCTACGTCACCCATGCGGTAGACGAAGTGGCGCGCTTGGCCGATACGCTGGTGGTGATGAACGAAGGCCGCGTGCAAGCCAACGGTCCTGTAGCCGAAGTGCTGACACAAGCCAACTTGCCCGTGGTGCTGGGCGAAGATGCAGGTGCGTTGCTCACAGGTATCGTGCTGAGCATCGATGCCCAATGGCACTTGGCCCAAGGCGGCTTTGCTGGTGGCGCG
>CAIODK010000098.1 GCA_903856995.1 uncultured Burkholderiales bacterium | reverse complement strand
GGCTTAAAAAATAAAAGTCGTCCATGCTGCACGCGTCGCTGCCAGGGCCGACCACTTGGGCCTGCAAGGCTTCGAGCAGGGTGAGGTACTCCTTCACCGAGACCGGCAGTTTGGCGGCGCGCAGGGTGTAGAAGAAATCGATCAGCATGGCGGTTGTTTATTCGGCCGTTTTTTTAGGTGCACGTAAGTGACGGGCAGCTTGCAGACCCATGCCACCGCCGATGCCGACCAGCAAGATGGCGATGATGCTGCCCGTGCCATAGCCTTCAGCAAACAAGTTCAACCCAAACGTCACGCCCACGCCGTAGCCAAGCAGGGCGCCGACCACAAAGCCCATGGCGTCGGTCAAACCTTCAATGAGAGATGCAAACATAGCGGGGCTTTCTTTAACGGTTGCGACTTTGCATGAAGACCAGTTTTTCAAACAGACTCACGTCTTGCTCGTTCTTCAGCAAGGCACCCACGAGCGGTGGAACGGCAACTTTGTCGTCGGCGGTTTGCAGGGCTTCAAGTGGAATGTCTTCGGCCACCAAGAGTTTGAGCCAGTCAATGAGCTCGCTGGTGGAGGGCTTCTTTTTCAATCCGGGTAAGTTGCGAATGTCAAAGAAAGTTTTCATGGCCACCGACAGCAACTCTTGTTTGATGTTGGGGAAGTGCACGGCCACGATGTGGCGCATGGTATCGGCGTCTGGGAATTTGATGTAGTGAAAGAAGCAGCGACGCAAGAACGCATCGGGCAATTCTTTTTCATTGTTTGAGGTGATGAATACCAGAGGACGCGTTTTGGCTTTGATGAGCTGACGTGTCTCGTAGCAATAAAACTCCATGCGGTCGAGCTCGCGCAACAAGTCGTTGGGGAACTCAATGTCGGCTTTGTCGATCTCATCGATCAGCAATGCGACGGGTTCGTCGGCGGTGAATGCCTGCCACAACACCCCTTTGAGGATGTAGTTGTTGATGTCTCGTACCCGCTCTTTGCTCTCGGGGTCAGCCATCTGGCTATCACGCAAACGACTGACGGCGTCGTACTCGTACAGGCCTTGCTGGGCCTTGGTGGTTGATTTGATGTGCCATTGCAACAAGGGTAAACCCAGGGATGAGGCCACCTCTTCTGCAAGCATAGTCTTGCCTGTGCCCGGTTCACCCTTGACTAGCAAGGGTCGCTTGAGTGCGATAGCCGCGTTAACGGCCAACATCAAGTCTTGAGTTGCAACGTAGTTGTCTGTGCCTTTAAATTTCATCGTTTTTCCGTCTATTATTTGATCTATATCAACCTCTAGGGATTGTGGTTTCTAAATGAAAAAGTTTGTTTCGATCGCTTTTGCTGTCACTGTATCTGTTGTGTCTACGTTTTCATTCGCGCAAGACGTCAAAGGCGATGCTAACGCAGGCTCGCAAAAAATTGCCATGTGCATTGGCTGTCATGGAATTATTGGTTATCAAGCCAGCTTCCCTGAAGTGTACAAAGTGCCCAAAATTTCGGGCCAAAGTGAAAAATACATCAGCACCGTGTTGAATGATTACAAAAAAGGTGATCGCAAACACCCGACCATGCGAGGCATCGCAGACAGCTTGACTGACAAAGACATCGCTGACATCTCCGCTTACTACGCCAACCACGGCAAGGTCGACGGCGCCGTATTGCCAGACAAAGCGACTGAGCCATCCGGCAACGTTGCGTCCTTGTTGACCAAGGGCGCATGTACGTCATGCCACGGTGCGAACTTTGCCAAGCCGATTGATGCGAGCTATCCCAAGATTGCCGGTCAAAACGCCGACTACTTGTACGTGGCTTTGAAGTCCTACAAGGTGGAGGGTAATGCCAAATGGGGTCGTAGCAACGGCGTGATGGGTGGTGTGGCTAAGCAGTTCAGCACAACCGAGCTCAAGGAGTTGGCCAACTACGTGGCAGCGCAACAAGGTGATTTAAAGACCATTCCGCAAAGCAAGTTCCGCTGATCGGGTCGGTGCACAAGCCAAAGCCCGCTCATGAGCGGGCTTTTTTGTGGGCGTCGTGTGTACAGAGCCGTGGGTCAGAGGCTACTGAGTACTTCGTCGGTGTGCTCACCCAGACGCGGTGCGCCGCGCCAGACACCGGTGGGGGTGCCGCTCATGCGCACAGGCGGGCGCAACTGGCGTAGCAAACCTTCGTGCGGGTGCGGCACATCGAGCCAGGCTTGGGTAGCTGCGAGGTGCGGATCGGTCAGCAAGTCGTCGAGCTTCATCATGGGCATGACGGGGATGTCGTGTGCGGTGAAGTCTTTCATCCACTGCGCGCTGGTGCGTGTGCGCAGGTGTTCGCCCACAAAGGCATAGAGTGCATCGATGTGTTTCATGCGGGCCACTTGCGTACCAAAGCGAGCGTCCGTGGTGAACAAATCGGTTTGACCGATGAGTCCTAAGAAGGCTTGCCAGTGTGCGTCGTTGTACATGAGAGCGCAGATGTAGCCGTCTTGCGTTGGGTAGGGCTTGCGGTTGACCGACAACATGCGGGCATGCCCCATGGGGGCGATGGGGGGTTGCCAAGTTTCTCCACCCAAATGCTCGCCCAATACAAATTGCAGCAAACACTCAAACATAGGGACTTCCACATGCTGGCCCAAGCCCGTGCGGTAGCGGGCAATGACGGCGGCCAACACGGCGTGCACCATGTTGAGCCCCGTCACTCGGTCGGCGAAGGTGGCTGGCACGTAGCGTGGTTCAGGGCTGCCGCTTTGCGTCATCAACCAAGGCACGCAGGCTGCGCCTTGGATCAGGTCGTCGTAGGCGGGCCAGTCGGAGTAGGGGCCACCTTCGCTGTAGCCATACGCGCCGCACACCACCAAACGTGGGTTGATGGCGTGCAGGGCGTCAAATGACAAACCCAAACGCGCCATGGAGGCTGGGCGAATGTTGTAGGTCAACACGTCGGCGGTTTTGCACAGGGCTAGCAATTTTTCGCGTTGCTCAGGTTTGCGCAGGTCCAACACCACCGAGCGTTTGTTGCGGTTGGCATTGATGAAGATATGGCCCATGCCCGGGTGTTTCATGGGGCCCGCGTGGCGCATGATGTCGCCGCCTGGTGGTTCGATTTTGATGACGTCGGCGCCGTAGTCGCCTAAGATTTGGGTGGCGTAGGGGCCCAGCACCACGCCCGTTAGGTCAATCACGCGCAAGCCCGCGAGGGCGCCTTGCAGGCTTGCGTTGTCAGCTGAGTACATGCGTCTGGATTATTCCGGTGTGATGCCGGCTGCTTTGACCCAACCACCCCATTTTTTAATTTCAGCGTCGATGGTTTTGGCTAAGGTGGCGGAGTCTTCGATGTCGATGTCAATGCCCACGCCTTGGATCTTTTCACGGACCTCCGGTTTGGCCAACACGGCCATCAAGGTGGCTGTGGCTTTCTTTTGCACGTCTGCGGGTAAGCCTGCTGGGGCCATCAAGCCGAACCAAGCGCTGACGTTGTAGTCTTTCACGGTGTCGCTGATGGACGGGACTTGAGGCGCTTTGCCTGCGCGTTTCTTGGTGGTGACGCCCAAGCCGCGCATGCGCCCGCCGTTCATTTGCGCCACCGCATTGCCTGTGTCGGCAAAGGCGAATTGGATTTGCCCGCCTAGCAAATCTGTCAATGCGGGCGGGATGCTTTTGTAGGGGACATTGATCGTTTGTAAGCCAGCCAATTCATTCAACATGGCGGCCGATACCAAAGAGCCAGATGAGCCATGACCGAAGGCAAGCTTGCCGGGGTTGGCTTTGGCGTAGGACACAAACTCCTTCATGTCTTTGGCGGGAAAGTCGGCGTTGACCATCAAGATGAAGCCGGTCTCGCCGACTTTGCCGATGGGTGTGAAGTCTTTCACGGGGTCATAGGGCAGCTTGCGGTACAGGTGCACGTTGGCCGCTTGGGTGGTGCTGGTGGTCACCAAGAAGGTGTAGCCGTCCGCGGGTGCTGCCTTCACAACTTCTGCGCCCAAGATGCCATTGGCACCCGCTTTGTTTTCGATGGTGATGGGTTGACCCATGGCCTCGCCCATGGCTTGCGCGATGATGCGGCCCACGTTGTCGGTGGCACTGCCCGCGCTGAAGGGCACGACAAATTTGATGGGCTTATTGGGGTAGCTTTGTGCGTGGGCAGCTGGCAACCCGAGGGCCCCTAGGGTGAGTGCCGCCGCACCGAGTGTGAGGTGGCGGCGAAACGCTGAAAAGGTGAGAGGGGTCTTGGTCATGCGTTGTCTCCTGTTGTTTTAAAAAATCAGTCGCGTGTGGCGTGCCGCTGTACCGCGTCAATGTAAGCGTGCCCATCGGGTGGGCGACCGCTGCGTTGGCTTTCCCAAATCATCTGACCGAGGGCGTCCATGGTTTCATGGTGGGCATCGTGCAGCGAGTCGCGTTTGGCGGTGAGCAATTCGACCGCTTGACGTATGCCGCGCGGTTGGTCGATCGAGCATTGCTCGCTCACCGATAGATGCATCGAGAGATGCAAGAAAGGGTTGGTCTTGCCGTCTTTGACTTCGTACATCCGCTCTAGAGCGGCATTGACATCTGTGAAATCGGCGTGATATTCGGGGTGCTCGGCCACCCACTGACTGGCGAGGGTTTCAAGCGCATCCATGGGCTGGGCGTTGCGCCACTTGGCATAGACCGAACAGAAGAAGCGCCGAACGTCGGCTTGGCTAGGTTCAAACATGCTTCGGATTGTGACGCGAAAAGAAAAGGGCCTCCGAAGAGGCCCTTGGCTGAACGCACGGGTGTTGCTTATTGCTCGACGAACGCACGTTCCACGACGAAGTCGCCGGGGGAGGTGGTGGAGCCTTCTTTGAAACCACGGGCTTCAAGCAGGACGCGCATGTCTTTGTTCAAGCCAGGGCTACCGCAGATCATGATGCGGTCGGTCTCGGGGTTGATGTCAGGTAAGCCTAGGTCGTGTGAGAGCTTGTTGGATTGGATCAGGTCGGTGATCCGGCCTTTGTGCTCAAACGCTTCGCGAGTGACGGTGGGGTAGTAAAGCATTTGGTTGCTGACCAACTCGCCCAAGAACTCGTGTTGGGGCAGTTCATGGGTCAAGTAGTCGCGGTAGGCGAGCTCTTTGACTTCGCGCACACCATGCACCAAGATAACCTTTGCAAAACGCTCATACGTTTCGGGGTCGCGCACCACGCTCAAAAAAGGTGCCAAGCCGGTACCGCTGCCGAGTAGGTACAGATTTTCGCCAGGCAACAAATAGTCAACCAACAAGGTGCCGGTGGGCTTTTTGCCAATGACGATCTTGTCGCCCACTTTGATGTGTTGAAGCTTGGAGGTGAGCGGACCGTCTGGCACCTTGATGCTAAAGAACTCTAAGTGTTCTTCGTAGTTGGCACTGACGATGCTGTAGGCGCGCAACAGCGGTTTTCCGTTTTCGCCACGCAGGCCAATCATGGTGAAGTGACCATTGGAGAAGCGCAGCGAGGTATCGCGTGTGGTGGTGAAGCTAAACAGGCGGTCGGTCCAGTGGTGGACGGACAAAACTTCTTCTTCGAGGAATGCACTCATAGGAGTAATAAAACTATATAAATCAAGACCTCTAGTGTAGGCGAGGGCTTAAAACCTGAGGCTATAAGCCCCAGTGTTTATGGTCATAAGGCTTGATGTGGGTCAAGCTTGGGATGAGTGGGCATTCAAGCTTTGTGGGTAAAGCCGTTTTGACGCCACGCTTCAAAGGTGATGACGGCGACGGCGTTGGACAGATTCAAGCTGCGTTGGCCCTCCCGCATGGGTAAGCGCAAGCGCTGTGTGAGGGGAAAGCTGTCACGAATGTCCGCGGGGAGTCCGCTGGTTTCCGAACCAAAGACAAACCAATCGCCGGGCTGAAATGCCATGTCGTGCGCGGTGTGAGAGCCTTTGGTGGTCATGGCAAACATGCGTGTGGGGTCGGGCTGGGCGTCCTTCAAGAAGGTGGCCCAATCAGCGTGGCGCAGCACGGGCGCGTGCTCGTGATAGTCCAAGCCAGCGCGGCGCATGTGTTTGTCATCCATCGAAAAGCCCAAGGGCTCGACCAAGTGCAGGGCGCAGCCGGTGTTAGCGGCTAGGCGGATGACGTTGCCCGTGTTGGGCGGAATTTCGGGGTGGACGAGGACGAGGTTGAACATGCCCCCATTGTCCTGCAAGCGCGGTGGTGTTTGGCGGTCACAGTCGTGGTTCGCGTGTCTCTGTGCGGGCCAGCACCAAGCCGGTGATGTGTGCGGCCCCGGCGGCACGAAGCGCCCGAGCGGCTTCGTACAGCGATGCGCCGGTGGTCATCACGTCATCCACCAGCACCACACGTTGGCCGCGCACGCTGTGCACACGATCGGGCGCAACCCAAAATGCATCACGCACATGGTCGAGCCGTTCTTCCCGTGAGGCGCCTACTTGATGCGCGCTGTCGCTGCTGCGCAGCAAAGTGTGCGCGTCGGCTTTGTGTGGGGCGAGATGCCGAGCCAGTTCAAACGCTTGGTTGAAACCACGTTCACGCAGGCGCGATGGCGAGAGGGGCATGGGCACCACCCTACTAGCCGCATCCAGAGCTGGCTCAACCCAAGGGGCATGGCGCATCAGATGGGTCAAGGTCCTGGCCAAAGTAGGGTCGGCTTGGAATTTAAAGCGTGCCACGCAGTCGGACCAAGGAAAGGCGTAGCTCACCGCCGCCACGCAGGCGTCCAGCGGGCTGGGATGCGCCGCGCAGTTGCGGCAGACGGTGGGGGTGAATCTAGAAACAAGCATCAGGGCGCAGGTCGGGCAACGTGGCACGGGTTGTGCAAACTGCTCAATGCAAGCGGCGCACACAGGTTCACTCGGCCAGGCATGGCAGACCTGACACACGCTAGGAAGCTTGCAAAGCTGCCTCAAACGCAGGCCGAATTCAGGCGTGAGCAAAGCCCTGCTGTGCGGTGGGACTGTCATGCACTCAATATACTTCCCCTTCATGTCTGACTCCTCACGCGCCGAGCGCCCCCCTACCGTAGATCCGATTGCCAGTGCCCGTTGGGCGGTTTGGCCACACACGTCATCACCTTGGTTGAATGAAGAAGTGGGGCGCCGCATGGAGGACCGCTTGCAGTGGATTCGCCTACAACCCAAGTCGTGGGTGGATTGGGCGCCTTTGAGTGGGGGGCTGCAAACGCATGGTTTGCTGCAAGCGCGATACCCGCAGGCAAGCTGCCAAGTGTTGGAGACCAGTGCGCTCCGTGAAGACTTGGCTCGCCAAGCCTTGCAAGCCCCGTGGTGGCGACGTTGGCTCAAACCCGATGCCTTGACGTTTGGGGCGCCCGCCTCAGGCAGCGCCGACATGTTGTGGGCCAACATGGCGCTGCATAGCAGCGACAACCCCCAAGCTTTGTTGCAGAAATGGCACCAATTGTTGGCGATCGATGGTTTTTTAATGTTTTCTTGTCTCGGGCCAGACACCTTGCGTGAATTGGCCGACATCTATCAAAGCAAGGGCTGGCCTCCTGCTTGTCATGCTTTTACGGACATGCATGACTGGGGTGACATGCTGGTGCAAGCCGGTTTTGCGGAGCCGGTGATGGACATGGAGCGACTCACCTTGACCTATGCCAATGCAGACAGTTTGTTGGCCGAGTTCCGCACCCTAGGCCGTAACCTGCATCACGAACGGTTCGCAGGTTTGCGTGGCAAACAGTGGCTGGCACAGCTGAAAAACGCCTTGCTGATGTTGGCAAAACCTGATTCAGAGGGCCGACTGACGGTGACGGTTGAGGTCATTTACGGCCACGCTCTGAAACCTTTGCCTCGTTTGAAAGTGCAGAGCGAAAGCACTGTGACGCTGCAAGATATGCGCGCGCTATTAGGGCAAACCCTTGGTGGTCGGTCTGTATGATTTTCCTTTGTGAGCTTGTAGCGCAAATCACGCTCAATTCCATTGAGCTATGTCAGTGTTTGACCGATTTGCAGTCCTGAAGACAAAAATATTGAGGCTATCAAAGTGATGAAGAACAATCTTTTACAAAAGTTGACTTCAGGTGTGTTGTTCATCGCCTCTTGGGCGAGCACAGCCGCTTGGGCGGTGAACGATTTGCCTGGCGGTCCGGCCATGTGGCAAATGAACCTCCAACCTGGTGCCACCAAAATCGCCCAAGAGCAGGGCTGGCTGCATTGGTTCATGCTGATCATCTGTACCGTGATTTTTGTGGCGGTATTTGGTGTGATGTTTTATTCCATCTGGAAGCACCGTAAATCGGTAGGCCACAAGTCGGCCAGTTTCCATGAGTCAGTCAAGGTGGAAATCGCGTGGACCGTGATTCCTTTCGTCATCGTCATCTTGATGGCTTTGCCTGCAACCAAGGTTGTGGTCGCTCAGAAAGACACCTCCAACGCCGACCTCACCATCAAGGCCACTGGGTATCAGTGGAAATGGGGGTATGACTACCTCAAGGGTCAGGGTGAAGGCATTGCTTTCATCTCGACGCTCGACAACGAGCATCGCGAAATGTCGAACAATGGCGCCAAGGGCGTGGACATTGACAATTACTTGTTGAAGGTCGACAACCCCTTGGTGGTGCCCGTCAACAAAAAGGTACGCATCATCACCACAGCCAACGACGTGATTCACGCGTTTGCAGTCCCTTCACTGGGTGTGAAGCAAGATGCGATTCCTGGCTTTGTGCGTGACACTTGGTTCCGCGCTGAGACCATGGGCGACTACTACGGCCAATGCCAAGAGTTGTGCGGCAAAGAGCATGCATACATGCCGATTCACGTGAAGGTGCTCAGCGCTGCTGACTACACCACATGGGTGGCCGGTGAGCAAAAGAAAATGGCAGCCAAGCTAGACGACCCATCCAAGGTTTGGACCTTGGCTGACATCACCAAGCGTGGTGAGAAAGTCTATGCGGCGAACTGTTCAGCCTGTCACCAGCCGAACGGCAAGGGCGCTGGCCCTATCAAGCCACTCGACGGCTCAGCCGTGGTGTTGAATGCGGATAAAAACAAACAAATCAAGGTTTTGTTGAATGGCCAAAACAACTTGGCGATGCCAAGCTGGAAGCAGCTCAGCGACACTGACATTGCAGCTGTCATCAGCTACACGAAAAACAATTGGTCCAACAAGACCGGCCAGCTGGTCCAGCCTGCCGAAGTCAAGGCCGCCCGTTAAAAGCTAGCGTTTAGAAGGAACACATCATCATGAGCGCAGTCCTCGATTCCCACGGTCACGACGACCACCACGGTGCCCCACACGGCTGGCAGCGTTGGGTGTATGCCACCAACCACAAAGACATCGGTACGCTGTACCTGTTGTTCGCGTTCACCATGCTGATGATCGGCGGCGTCTTGGCGCTGTTGATTCGCGCCGAGCTGTTTCAGCCTGGTTTGCAATTGGTGAACCCTGAGTTGTTCAACCAACTCACCACCATGCACGGCCTGATCATGGTCTTCGGCGCCATCATGCCGGCCTTCGTGGGCTTTGCCAACTGGATGATCCCGTTGCAAATCGGCGCAGCTGACATGGCTTTTGCCCGCATGAACAACTTCAGCTTTTGGTTGATGATTCCTGCGGCTGTCACTCTCGTGAGCTCGTTCTTTATGCCCGGTGGCGCACCCGCTGCTGGCTGGACGTTGTACGCACCCTTGACCCTGCAAATGGGCCCCTCTATGGATGCCGGTATTTTTGCCATGCACATCTTGGGCGCGTCGTCCATCATGGGTTCGATCAACATTGTGGTCACCGTTCTCAACATGCGTGCCCCAGGCATGACGTTGATGAAGATGCCGATGTTTGTCTGGACGTGGTTGATCACCGCTTACTTGCTGATTGCTGTGATGCCTGTGTTGGCTGGCGCGATCACGATGACGCTGACCGACCGTCACTTCGGCACGACCTTCTTCAACCCCGCTGGTGGTGGTGACCCTGTCATGTACCAGCACATTTTCTGGTTCTTTGGTCACCCTGAGGTGTACATCATGATCTTGCCGGCTTTCGGCATCATCAGCCACATCGT
>CAIODK010000097.1 GCA_903856995.1 uncultured Burkholderiales bacterium | reverse complement strand
GGAATTTGTGTTTGAGACGAATTGAAGCGTGAGTAAAAATATGCGATCAACTTTTTTGTGGATTTTCCTTGGCCTTGGCGCCACTTTGTGGCAACCGGCGCAGGCGCAATATGTGCCCAACCTCACCATTCTGCGCACCCTGGACCGATTCCATGTGCAGGCAGACGGCAGGTATACCCAGACCATGGAGGTGACCGTGCGGGTGGACACCCCCCAGGGTGTGGCATCCGACGGGGAACGAAAGATTACGTTCAACGAGAAGCTCGAAACGCTGGAAATCCAAGAGGCTTACACCCTGCTGCCCGATGGCACGCGGGTGGATGTACCGACCGACAAGATCCGCAAGCAAGACAACGGGAGCGATGACGGCTACAGCGATGAAAAAATGATGGTGGTGATCTACCCCAAGGTGCAAATTGGAAGCCAGTTGTACCTGCGGGCCCAGTCGGAGCAGATCACACCGAAGTTCCCGGGGCATTTTTACTGGCACCGGTATTTTTCTCCGCACCATGTGTATGCGCAGACCGAGTTTCATTTTCTGGTGGAGCCGGGTGCCAACGTGGCTTTTGACGCAGAGGGTTTGGAGGGCGGACTGCAAGCGCCTTTGCCCGAAGATGCGCCAGGGGTTCGGCGCTACCGCTTCACTTTCAGCCAGAAGCAGTTTTTCCCACCGGAGTCTGGGAGGGTCGCCTTGTCAGACTTCGGGCCACATCTCGCTGCAAGCACCTTTGTGGACTACGCCCAGTTTGCAAAGGCCTACCAGGACCGCGCCAAGCCCATGGCCGCAGTGACGCCTGCGATCGCCAAGCTCGCTGCTGAATTGACGGCCAAGGCCAAGGACGACCGCGCACGGGTGCGCAGTCTGTACAACTGGGTGAGCGACAACATCCGGTATGTGGCGGTTTTTGTGGGTGACGACGGCTTTGTGCCCCACTCCGCCCAAAGCGTGCTGGACAACCGCTATGGCGACTGCAAAGACCATGTGGTGCTGCTGGAGAGCTTGTTGGCGGCCGTCGGTATTGAGAGCAGCACCGCACTCATCAACCTGGGCACGGCCTACCGTTTGCCAAAACTCCCCATCGCAACACCGTTCAACCACGTGATTACCTATGTGCCGAGCCTGAACCTGTACCTGGACTCGACCACGCAGCTCGCCCCCATGGGCACCCTGCCCGATGACGATATGGCCAAGCCAGTGCTGTTGACCGCCTATGGCACTTTGGGAAAAACCCCGGGCAATTCACCCGAGCGGGACTTCACCCACACTGAGACCCGCATGGTTTTGCAAAACGATGGCGCTGTTGTGGGTACCAGCAAAGCGCGCATGGGAGGCCATTTGGAGGTCTCGTCCCGCATGGCGCAGTTCAACAACCAAAACAAGGACCAGCGGCACTTGGTCTCCGAACTGCTGGCGCGCTTTCAAGAATCTGGCTATGGCGAAATTGGCAAGTCGGCACCCGAGGACTTGGATCGGCCATGGGAGGTGTCCACCACGTTTGCGCTCGATCCCCAGGTCAACGTGCCCGGACCGAGTGCCATGACCATCCCCTATGGCTTGGTGCCAGGCCATCTGAAAGCCATGTCGAATTACACGCCGCCAAAGGCCAGACGCTACCCGCTTGCCTGCTCGTCCGTGCGACATACTGAATCGACCATCCTGACGTTCCCACCAAACCTAAAAATAGAACGCATACCCCAGGGCACGCACTCCAAAAACGGAGCCTTTGAATACGAATCGCGCTACACCCTGAAGGGCCAAAAGCTGAAGGTCCAGCGGAT
>CAIODK010000096.1 GCA_903856995.1 uncultured Burkholderiales bacterium | reverse complement strand
TACAACGAAAGCGTATGCCGCAATCTCTGCCATGACCGCTCTGCGCAATGCATCCGCCAACAGGCAAGCACCAAGACCTTCGCCCTTAAAGCTTTGATCCACAGCAAGTCGCCCCATGCGCACGGCAGGTACGCTGGGGTAGCGTGGGAGTTTTTTGACGACCGCATTGGGTAAGTCCGCCAACAACACGCTGGCAGAAGCAAGTGTGTAGTAGCCAGCAGTCTGGCCATGAGCATCTGTCGCAACAAAACAAGCCGCCACTCGGCGCTTGATGTCTTGACCAACTTGGGTTCGAAAGTACCGATCCAGTGGTTCAACGCCACTCGAAAACATTGAACGGTCGCTGGAGAGGTCCAGCGGAGCAACCGAGTACTGATGTGCCATTGCGTCGATAACTTCGGCCAAGCTTAAGCAGCCAAGAGCTTGCTGGCTTTGGTAAAAGCACGCTTGAGTGCGGCATTGGGCTTGGCAGGCTCAATCAGTGCGCTGGCAAATGCTTCTTGATCCACAACGGACAAACGCACATGATCGGACTGTGCAATGGCTCTGGATGCGGCCATCTGCAATGCATGGACGACAAAGTCGGTCATGGTTCGCCCTTGGATTTCGGCAGCACGCTTAACGGTCATGTGCAAGTCTTGGCTAATCCGAGCCTCCAGTCGCGCAGACTGAGACTTAGATGAACGCGGTGCAGCAACGGCTTTGGCAGTCATGGCATTTCTCCTAATACAAATGGGATTGTACGGCTAATTGCCGGATTAAGAAACCAAGGATACGGCAAAAATGAGAAATCACATTGCGGCCCTGTGCGTGTCGAGTTAAAGTGAAACTTATTTTTCATACGGGATCACCATGTCTACCAAAAACCCATTCAACCCCGCCGCGATGTCTGACAACGTGAAGGAGCAAGCGCAGCAGATTTGGCTGGCGGGCTTGGGGGCGTTTGCCAAGGCGCAAGAGGACGGCACCAAGGCGTTTGAAAAACTGGTGAGCGACGGCATCACGATGCAACGCAAGGTCAGCACCACCGCCGAAGAAAAACTGGCCGAGGCCACGCAAAAAGCAGCCCAAGCCGCACACACGCTGAGCGACCGTGCCACGGGCCAGTGGGGCAAGCTGGAGGGTATTTTTGAAGAGCGCGTAGCCAAGGCGCTGCACAGCTTGGGTCTGCCAACGGCTGAAGAGATGACCGCCCTGCACGCACGGGTGGCAGCGCTGGAGGCACAGCTGGGTATCAAGCCTAAGGCCGCAGCAAAGAAAGCACCGGCTAAAAAAGTGGCTAAGAAATAATTAACCAACTATGGCAAAGAAAGCGCCACGCCGCACGGCTGAGCGGATTTTGGAGGTCACGCTGGAGCTCTTCAACCGCTTTGGCGAGCCCAATGTGTCGACCACGCTGATCTCGAGCGAGCTGAGCATCAGCCCCGGCAACCTCTACTACCACTACCCCGCCAAGGAGGAGCTGGTCACAGCGCTGTTCAACCGCTACGAGGCTGCGCTGGATGAGCTGCTAGAGGCGGCGCCCGGTGTGCACGATGTGGAGGACGCGTGGTTCTTTATGCACACGCTGTTTGAGCTGGTGTGGCAGTACCGGTTTTTGTACCGCGACTTGAACGACTTGCTGAGCAAAAACCGCCGCCTAGAGACGCACATCAAAGACGCGCTGCTGCACAAGACCACCGCGTTTCGCACCCTGCTGGACAGCCTAGAGCACGACGGCGCGCTGGCCATGACGGTGTCCGAGCGCGAAGCCACGGCCACGCACATGGTGGTGATGCTGACGTGGTGGCTGAGCTACGAATACGTGCGCAACCCGCGCCATGCGCTAGAGCCCGAGAGTGCGCAGGCGTCCCTGCTGCGCGGGGCTAAGAGTGTACTGAGCTTGTTGGTGCCCTATGCGACGGCGGAGCATCGGGTGCATTTGGGTGCGTTGTTGGCGGCGTATTAGTGCTTCAGCTCACGATAGAAATTTTCGTGCGTGCCGTAGCCCAACAAAATAATGACGCGCTCTTGCGTGTTAGCGGCATAGGCCAGCAACATTTGCTCAGTGTTGAACTTGTATTTATGCACGCGCACGCCAGTTAAATCGCCTTTTTTCAAGTCACCCGACTCTGGACTCGACATGATGAATCGCACCGCCTCATCAAGCAACCGCTTTTCTTGCGGGTGAAGTTTTTTGACAGCTCGATTGAATCGAGGCGTTGTCAGAACTTTCATCAGAACTGGTATTCGGTTAAGTTTCCAGCTTTGGCCTCTTCAAGACTGATGAGCAGATCTTGAATCATGCCAACAGGAAGGTCTGGGTTTTCTTCGGCGGCTTTGCCTAAGCGTGCCCAATGTTCGATTTGCTTTGGCACCGAACGGTGCATGGCCGCAGCGTATGGACGCGCGTCGCTCACTAGTTGGTCTGACAGTTTGATAACAGCGGGCATAAAACCTCCCTGATGCAAAAGGTTGTATTTTGCAACCGCATTTGTGAATTGACAAGCGAGTTGAAGTCAGATCTTAGAAATTAATTGGGTTCCGACCCCAATTAGCCCCGCTTTTCGCGCCCTGCTCGACAGCCTACAGCGCGAAGCCACGGCCACGCACATGGTGGTGATGCTGACCTGGTGGCTGAGCATCGGGTGCATTTGGGTGCGTTGTTGGCGGCGTATTGACACTCGAATTTATGTCAATGATTGACATAAATTGATAATGACGAAATAATTCACTTCAATTAACTTGGAGCCTCTCATGGGCATGAACGTCAATCTAACGCCACAACTCGAAGAGCTTGTTCGCAGCAAAGTAGCAACGGGCATGTACAACTCGGC
>CAIODK010000095.1 GCA_903856995.1 uncultured Burkholderiales bacterium | reverse complement strand
TTTCCATGCTTGGCTCAGGCGCGCCCAACCAATGCACGTCCCAGCCCTGGACGCGCAACTGCTCGGCCACAGCCAAGCCAGGGAAGATGTGGCCGCCAGTGCCACCTGCCATGATGAGTGCGGTGCGGTGGGTCGTGCTCATAGACGACCTCCGTGCATGACAACACGATTCTCAAAGTCCACGCGCAATACCACCGCAATGGCAATCAGGTTTAACAAAATCGCAGAGCCGCCGTAGCTCATGAGCGGCAAGGTCAAGCCCTTGGTGGGCAAAGCGCCCAAGTTCACACCCATGTTGATGAAGGACTGAAAGCCCATCCAAATCCCGACACCTTGCGCCACCAGACCTGCAAACACACGGTCCATCGCAATCGCTTGACGGCCGATGTACATGATGCGACGCGTCAGCCACATGAACATGCCAATCACAGCCACCACGCCGACAAACCCAAATTCTTCGCCAATCACCGCGAGCAAGAAGTCGGTGTGTGCTTCGGGCAACCAATGGAGTTTTTCAATACTGCCACCCAAACCAACCCCGAATATTTCACCGCGACCAATCGCGATGAGTGAGTGCGATAGCTGGTAGCCCTTGCCCAAGGCATGCTCCATGCTCCACGGATCGAGGTACGCAAAGATCCGTTCACGTCGCCATTCCGACGACGCAATGATGAGAGCGAATACGCCCACGAGGGCTGCCGCAATCAAGAAGAACATGCGGGCATTCACCCCCCCCAAGAACAAGATGCCCATGGCAATCACAGCGATCACCATGAACGCACCCATGTCTGGCTCAGACAGCAACAGCAGGCCAACCACCGTCACGGCAGCACCCATGGGGGTGACCGCTGCAAAGAATTTCTCTTTCACATCCATCTTGCGCACCATGTAGTTGGCGGCATAGAGCAACACCCCCCACTTCGCCAGCTCTGATGGCTGGAAGTTCATGAAGCCCAATCCGATCCAACGGCGCGCGCCATTGACCGACTTACCAATAAACGGGATCAACACCGCAATCAACAACACGATGGAGGCCACAAACACCCAAGGTGCAATGCGCTCCCATGTGTTGAGTGGAATTTGGAACGCCAACAACGCTGCCACAAATGCCACGCACAACGACACGGTGTGACGCAACAAGAAATGTGTGGACGTATAGCCTGAACCCATGCGTGGGTTATCAGGAATGGCGATCGATGCTGAATACACCATGACCAAGCCAAACATCAACAAAGCAAAGGTGACCCACACCAACGGCTGGTCAAACCCTTTCACATGCACGGGCGATGCGGCTGTCCGCGTGAACTCGGTGCCGTGCACACGCACGGGCAAGGCATCCATACCCGCCTCGGGCTCCGCACCCAACAGGCGACTCAAACCATGCTTCATGCGTTGCAGGAAGGGGCGTTGCATAGATGCGGCTTTGCTGCTCACGCCATGCCTCCGGCTTCTTCAACCAAGTGGTTGACGGCATTCACAAAAACTTCAGCACGATGCACGTAGTCACGGAACATGTCCATGCTGGCACAGGCTGGTGACAACAGCACGGCATCGCCAGCATGCGCTTTTTCACTGGCTCGCGTCACAGCCTCTTCCATCGTGGCCGCGTCGATCAAGGGCACGCCACTGTGCTGAAGCACCTCACGCAAGATGGCAGCGTCACGGCCGATCAACACCACCGCGCGTGCATAGCGCGTGACGGGTTCAAGCAGCGGCGCAAAGTCTTGCCCTTTGCCGTCGCCACCCAAGATCAGTACCAGTCGTCGATCCGAGCCTAGGCCATGCAAGGCCGCCACAGTCGCCCCTACATTGGTGCCTTTGCTGTCGTCAAAATATTCGACACCGTTCAACAGGGTGACCGCTTCCACACGGTGCGGTTCGCCCTGGTATTCACGCAGACCGAACAACATCGGCGCCAGTTCACCGCCTGCGCAACCTGCCAACGCCAAGGCAGCCAAAGCATTGAGGGCGTTGTGACGGCCACGAATGCGCAGCGCATCGGCGGGCATCAAGCGTTGAATATGGATCTCTTCTTCATCGTCTTGCGCGGTCGATTTGGCTGAGATGCGCTTTTTGCGCCGCGTCTCGTCGGCCTCTAAGGCACGGACCAACCACGTCATGCCATTGACGGTTTCAATCCCATAGTCGCCAGGGCGTTGCGGCATATCACCACCGAAGGTGAGATGCGGACGCACTTGCGGTTTTTGCAGCTTTACACGAATGGGTTCGGGCAACATCGCCATCACACCCGCGTCATCCCGGTTCAGAACCAGCACACCTCGTTCACCAAAGACACGCGCTTTGGCAGCGCCATAGCCTGCCATGCTGCCATGCCAATCTAGGTGGTCTTGCGTGAGGTTGAGTACCGTCGCGGCGGTTGGCTCAAAATTGTCCACGCCTTCTAGTTGGAAGCTTGACAACTCCAACACCCACACCTGTGGCAGGAAGGGGTGGTCGGGAATCGGGGGAGGCGGTGGCACGAGGGGCGGCAGATCCACCTCGTAGGCGTCTTGCTCCAAAGTGTCAGCGTCGACTCCCGCTTCGATCTCGGTGCCCGTCAATTCGATTTGCGCGTCTGCATCTGAGCCGTCTTGCGTCAATGCGGCTTGTGTCGCGGCGGCTTCTTGGGCGAGTACATCAGCAGCAGCTTGTTGCTGCGCGGCACTGTCCAAGGCTTGCGCCAAGGTATCGAGCAAGGTGGGGCCAATGTTGCCGGCCACAGCGACACGCTGGCCGGCGCGCTCCAGCAAACGTCCCGTCAATGAGGTGACGGTTGTTTTTCCATTTGTGCCGGTGATGCCCAACACCTTGGGGTGATAGGTCATGCTGGTTTGCAAGTCGAGCAAGGCTTGTGCAAACAAGGTCAGCTCTGTACCGACCCACAAGCCCGCGGCTGTCGCGGCTTGCCACACGGGTGCGACCGACTCAGGGCTCAGGCCCGGGCTCTTGAACACGGCGCGAACCCCTTGGCCTTCGACCAAGGTGGCATCAAAGCCCCGCTGCACAAATTTGACATCAGGCAACTCGGCACGCAGCACGGCTAAATGCGGCGGCTCAGCACGCGTATCCACGACTTGCACTTGCGCACCGTTGCGCACGCACCAACGCGCCATTGCCAGACCGGAATCACCCAAGCCCAGTATCAGCACCGATTGGTTGTGGAGTTGCTGCATCTTCTTATCTCAGCTTCAAGGTAGACAGACCCACCAAGCACAGCAGCATGGTGATGATCCAGAAGCGCACCACCACTTGCGTTTCTTTCCAACCACTTTTCTCAAAGTGGTGGTGCAGCGGTGCCATTTTTAAAATCCGTTGGCCTTGGCCATATTTTTTCTTGGTGTATTTAAAGTACGTGACTTGCAACATGACCGACAACGCTTCCACCACAAAGATGCCACCCATGATCGCCAGCACAATTTCTTGTCGAACGATCACGGCAATCGTGCCGAGCGCCGCACCCAATGCCAACGCCCCCACGTCACCCATGAACACTTGTGCAGGGTGCGTGTTGAACCACAAAAACGCCAAGCCAGCACCGGCCATCGCGGCACAGAAAATCATCAATTCGCCTGAACCCGGGATGTAGGGGAACAACAGGTATTTGGAATACACCGAACTACCCGTCACATAGGCGAACACACCGAGCGCTGAGCCCACCAACACCACCGGCATGATGGCCAAGCCATCCAAACCATCGGTCAGGTTCACCGCATTGCTAGAGCCTACGATGACCAAGTAGGTCATGATCACAAAACCGAACACGCCCAGTGGGTAGCTCACTTCTTTGATGAAGGGCAAGAGCAAACCGGCTTTCGGTGGCAGGTTCACATCGAAGCCTGACTTCACCCAGGTGTAGAACAGCTCCAACACGCGCAAGTTGCTGCTCTCAGAAATGCTGAATACCAAATACAAAGCGGCCACCAAACCAATGATGGATTGCCACATGTACTTCTCGCGAGAACGCATGCCCTCTGGGTCTTTGTTGACCACTTTGCGCCAGTCATCGACCCAACCAATCGCACCAAATCCCAAGGTGACGATCAGCACGATCCAAACAAAACGATTGGATAAATCTGCCCACAGCAAGGTGGACACAGCAATGCCCATCAAGATCAACACGCCGCCCATGGTGGGGGTACCGCTCTTGGCTAAATGTGATTGCATGGCGTATTCACGAATTGGCTGCCCAATCTTGAGCGCTGCCAAGCGACGGATCACAAAGGGGCCGGCCACCAAGCCGATCAACAAGGCTGTCAACGCGGCCATCACCGCACGGAAGGTGAGGTACTGAAACACGCGGAAGTAACCAAATTCTGGCGAGATGGTTTGCAGCCATTGGGCTAAGGTCAACAGCATGGTGTCGTTTCCTTTTTAGAGTTGTCGTGACAGGTTTGGATCGCCGCGATCACGCGCTCCATCTTCATGAAGCGAGATCCTTTGACCAACACACTGCCGAGTTGCGGCAACCGTTGTGTGACGGCGTTGTTGAGAGCGTCAATGCTGTCCAGATGCTGGGCTTTTGCGCCACAGGCTTGCGCCGTAAACGCAGCCAACTCACCCAAACACAACACGTGGTCTATGCCCATCTGCGCAGCGTGCAAGCCCACTTCTTGGTGGAACTCTGGGCCTTGTGTGCCGACCTCACCCATGTCACCCAATACCAATAAACGTGGTGCCGGCAGCTCGGCCAACACATCAATCGCGGCACGCACCGAGTCTGGGTTGGCGTTGTAGGTGTCGTCCACCACGGTGATACCGCGGCCTTGGCAGTGAATGTCAAACGCGCGTGATCGGCCCTGCACAGGCTCAAACGTATTCAGGCCTTGCGCAATCACATCCAACGGCACACCGCCCGCCAATGCACAGGCGGCAGCGGCAAGCGCATTGCCCACGTTGTGACGACCCGCGATCTTCAAGTGCATGCACAACACGCCCGCAGGTGTTTTCGCCTCGACCGCCCAGTGGCTGTTTAGCCATTGCGCCGTGAGCAACTGCACCTCGGCTTCGCCCGTCATGGAGAAACGCATGCACGCGCGATCGCCCGCCAAGCGTTGCCACAGAGGCGTGTATGCGTCGTGGGCAGGGAATACAGCGATGCCGTGAGCCGGCAAGGCTCGAATCACTTCACCATTTTCTTGCGCCACCGCTTCGACGCTGGCTAAGTACTCTTGGTGTTCGCGTTGCGCGTTGTTCACCAAAGCCACCGTGGCTTGGGTCATATCCGCCAAGCCCATGATTTCACCTGGGTGGTTCATGCCCAGCTCCACCACCGCAGCACGGTGATGTGCGCGCAGACGCAACAATGTTTGCGGCACGCCAATGTCGTTGTTCAAATTACCTTGCGTGGCCAAAGCATCTTCGCCAAATCCTGCGCGCAAGATGCTGGCAATCATTTGGGTCACCGTTGTTTTGCCGTTGCTACCGGTCACGGCAATCACGGGCAAGGTGAATTGGCTGCGCCAGCCTTTGGCCAATTGACCCAAAGCGATGCGCGTGTCTGCCACTTCAAACCCCGCCAATTGGGCGGCCTCTAAACCGTGATGTACCAAGGCAGCGCTGGCACCGCTGGCCGCGACTTGTGGCAGGAAGTTGTTCGCGTCAAAGCGTTCACCTTGGAGTGCCACAAACAAGTCGCCCGCTTGGCAGGTACGGCTGTCGGTGTTGACACGTTGAATGGATAAGTCAGCGTCACCATGCAGTTGTGCGCCTGTCAGCCATGGGTTGATTTGTTTCAAACTGAGGTTCATGTCAGACATGCGACCTCCTTTGCGACAGCGCTTCACGTGCGTGCAGCACATCACTGAACGGGTGTTTCACGCCGGCGATGTCTTGGTAGTCTTCATGGCCCTTGCCTGCCACCAACACCACGTCCTGCACACGCGCATGTTGCACGCTATGGGCAATGGCTTGCGCACGGTCGGCGATGACGATGGCGCGCTGCGCATGCTGCATACCTGCCAGCATGTGATTCAAAATAATTTGCGGATCTTCACTGCGCGGGTTGTCACTGGTCAGCACCACATGCTGGGCATGTTGCTCTGCAGCGGCCGCCATCAAGGGGCGTTTGGCAACATCACGGTCACCGCCGCAGCCGATTACACAGGTCAACTCACCCCCGCGCGACTGCGCGAGCGGCAACAAGGCTTGCACGGCTTGTGCCACAGCATCGGGCGTGTGGGCATAGTCCACCACCACCAACGGTTCACCGACCTCACCCACTGTTTGCATGCGACCGGGTACAGCCGGCAAACTGCGACACGCTTGCACGCCATCCGCCAAGCTGAAGCCCATGGCCCGCAAACAAGCGATCACACCCAATACATTGCTGACGTTGTAATGACCCACCAATTGGGTGTCGAGTGCATGCACCTCGTCGCCCTCAGTCACTTCAAAGCTCAAACCCAATGCGCCGTGTTCGATGCGACGGGCCACGATGTGTTGCGCACCCGTGAGCGCGTCCGCGAGGCATGACACCGTCCAAACGCCCACATCGCCGCGTGCTTGCAGTTGTTTTGCCAAGGCCGCGCCGTGTGTGTCGTCCACATTTACCACCGCCGCTTGCAAACCTGCCCAACTGAACAAAGCCAACTTGGCTTGCCAGTAGTTGGCCATGTCGCCGTGGTAGTCCAAATGGTCTTGCGTGAAATTGGTGAACATGGCCACGCGCACCCGTGTGCCATCTAGACGATGCTCCGCCAAGCCAATGGAAGAAGCCTCTATCGCGCAAGCGTTGACACCGGCATCGGCCATGTCTCGCAAGCGCGCTTGCAACATCACAGGGTCCGGCGTGGTCATGCCGGTCACTTCGAGTTGTCCCACTTCGCCCATGCCCAAGGTGCCCACGATGGCGCAACGCTTGCCTAGGTTTTGCATGGCATGCGCCAGCCACCATGCGGTGGAGGTTTTACCGTTGGTGCCGGTGATGGCCACCACGTCTACCACTTGGCTAGGTTGTTCGTAATACGCGGCAGCGATCAGTCCGCTGGCCGCTTTCAAATCTTCATAGGTGGCGATCGCATCGTTGTCGCCCCAAGCAAAGGCGTCCGCACCCGATTGCTCCACCACACAGGCGACGCCACCCTGCTTCAATGCAGACACGACATATTCACGGCCATCGGTCACGCCACCCGGCCACGCGACGAAGCCGTCACCCGCACCGACACGACGGCTGTCCGTGTGCAACGCGCCACGCACTTGGCTGCGCAGCCACTGCGCGGCGTCTTGTGGGCTATGGAGCCGCTTCATCAGAAGGACTCCTTTTCAACTTGGGTCACCACTTGGGGTTTGACTGCCATGTCGGGCTGCACGCCCATCATGCGCAAGGTTTGTTGCACGGTTTGGCTAAACACCGGTGCTGCCACATCACCACCAAAGTAAGCGCCGTTGGTAGGCTCATCCACCATCACAGCCACCACGATGCGTGGGTTGTCGATGGGGGCAATGCCCACAAAAAAGCCTCGGTATTTTTTGCTCGCGTAACCCTTGCCTTCGACTTTGTGTGCCGTGCCCGTTTTGCCGCCCACGGAATAACCCATGGTCTGAGCCTTTGGCGCGGTACCACCTTGAATGGTCACCATGTGCAGCATATTGCGAATGGCTGCAGCGTTGTGCGACGTGAACACGCGCGCACCTGCAACGTTTTGGTTGGTCTTGACCAAACTCATCGGGATCATCTCGCCGTCGTGTGCAAACACGGTGTAGGCCTGTGCCAACTGAAACAAACTTGTCGACAAACCATAGCCATAGCTCATCGTGGCTTGCTCGATCGGACGCCATGTTTTATAAGCCCGCACCTTGCCAGCCACAGCACCTGGGAACGGCACCTGTGGCTTTTGCCCCAAACCAACTTGCGTGAACACTTCCCACATGTCGCGGGGTTGCATTTGCATGGCAATCTTGACCGTGCCGACGTTGCTTGATTTCTGGATCACCTCATTCACACTCAACACACCGTGAGGGTGTGCATCGGTGATCTTGGCCGTACCCATTTGCAAATAACCAGGCGCGGTTTGAATCAAGGTCTCAGGTTTGACAATGCCCTTTTCCAAAGCCAAACCCACCACGAGTGGCTTCATGGTGGATCCAGGTTCAAACGTGTCGGTGAGCGCTCGGTTACGCAGTTGTGCGCCACTCAAACTACCCCGCTTGCCAGGTGAATAACTGGGGTAGTTGACCAATGCCAACACCTCCCCCGTCTTCACATCCAAGACCACCACACTGCCTGCGGCAGCCTTGTTGGCAATCACGGTTTCTTTGATTTTTTCGTAGGCAAAGTATTGGACCTTGCTGTCGATACTCAACTGCAAATCTTGGCCATCCAAGGGCGGCACCATTTCGCCAATGTCTTCCACGACGCGACCCAAACGGTCTTTGATGACGCGACGAGAACCCGCCTTACCACCCAGCGCCTTATTGAAGGCGAGCTCCACGCCCTCTTGGCCTAAGTTCTCCACATTGGTGAACCCCACCACGTGCGCGACGGACTCACCCTCTGGGTAAATGCGTTTGTACTCTTTGCGGTCATAGACGCCTTTGATCTTCAAAGCCGCAATGTCTTTGGCCACCGATTCGTCCACCTGACGTTTGAGCCAAACAAAAATCTTGTCTTCGTCTTTTAACTTCTTGTCCAGTTCAGCCGAGCTCATGCCCAACAACTTGGCCAAGGCTTTGAGCTTGACGGGATCGCGCTCGATGTCTTCGGGGTTGGCCCAAATGCTTGGCACCGGCACGCTCGAGGCCAAGATGTTGCCATTGCGGTCCAAGATGCGGCCGCGGTTGGCTGGCAAATCTAAGGTGCGCACAAAACGCACAGTGCCTTGACGCTTGAAGAACGCGTTGTCTATGACCTGCACATACGCAGCGCGCGCCACCAAGCCCAAGAAACCCGCAGCAATGACGGCCACGATGAACTGGCTGCGCCAGATGGGCGTCTTGCTAGCGAGCAAGGGGCTAGAGGTGTATTGCACGCTACGGCTGCTCATGGGTGAGCCTCCCCTGAAGCTGCTGAAGCCGCTGCAGCACCATTCATGGTGGCGTAGTGCGTGATAGCTGGCGTGATGGTGCGCATGTGGAGTTGTTCACGCGCTAATTTTTCGACACGCAGTGGCGTGGCTTGCGCACGGCGCTCCACATCCAAACGGTCGTTTTCTGTTTCTAGGCGGCGTGCTTCGCTGGTTGCGCGGTCAATGTCCGTGGTGAGCGAACGCGACTCGTATTGCGTTCGCACCAAATACAGCGCGCTCGCCATCACGGCGATCATCAGCAACACGCTCACGCGGCTCATGCGCCAACTCCTAAGCGTTCAGCCACTCGCATGATGGCGCTGCGCGAACGGGGGTTACCCGCCACTTCGGCAGCACTGGGCTTGATACGCTCAATCGCTTTGAAGTCCATCACCTTAGGCGCGGCAAACGGCGCCCGTCGGTCATACACCTCACGCGAATGCTGCGTGATGAACTGCTTGACGATGCGATCCTCCAATGAATGGAAACTGATGACAGCCAATCGCCCCCCAGGGCGCAACACCTGCAACGACCCCGTTAACGCCTGTTGCAACTCCTCAAGCTCGGCATTGATGAAAATCCGAAAAGCCTGAAATGTGCGCGTTGCAGGGTCCTTGCCCGGCTCGCGGGTTTTGACCGTGTCAGCCACGAGCTTGGCCAGTTCAGAGGTGGATGTAGGCACGCCCCGTTCTTGTCGGCGAGCATCAATCGCCTTTGCAATCTGTAAAGCAAACCGTTCTTCGCCATATTCACGTATCACCTCCGCGATGTGTTGGACTTCTGCATCAACCAGCCACTCCGACACACTCTGGCCACGTGTTGTGTCCATGCGCATGTCCAGAGGACCGTCGTTTCGAAAAGAGAACCCGCGCGCTGGGTTGTCGATTTGAGGTGAGCTCACCCCCAAATCCATCAGCACGCCGTCGATCGACCCCGCCTCCAATTCATCCAAATGCGTGAAGCCTTGGTGACGAATCGAGAAACGTGGGTCTTGTATGTCTTGTGCTGCCGCAATGGCATCCAAATCTTTGTCGAAGGCGATCAAACGCCCCTTGGGCGAGAGCCTCGATAAGATCAGACGGGAATGCCCGCCACGACCAAAGGTCGCGTCTACATAGGTTCCGTCCGGCTGAATGTCGAGGGCGTCGACAGCTTCGCTGAGTAGGACGGTGGTGTGCTGCCATGGCGTATCCACCGTTATCCTTTAAAAAGAAAATTCCTTGAACACATCGGGCATGTCGCCCTGCATGGCTTGGGCCTCTTGCGACTCGTAGGTCGCCTTGTCCCAAAGTTCAAAGTGGTTGCCCATACCCAGCAGCATGGTGTCTTTGCTGATCCCCGCCGCAGCCCGTAACTCTGGCGAGATGAGGACACGACCTGTGCCGTCCATCTCCATGTCCATCGCGTTACCCAAGAAAATGCGCTTCCACCATTGCGCACTCATCGGAAGCGCCGCAATGCGTTCGCGGAACTTCTCCCACTCCGTGCGCGGGAAGATCATCAAACAGCCATGGGGGTGGCGCGTGATCGTCAGCTGCCCAGCCGCAGTCGCGCTCAAGACGTCGCGATGCCGCGTTGGCACCGACAAACGACCTTTGGCGTCAAGACTCAGCGATGAAGCACCCTGGAACACGTTGGCGACCTTTTCCCTTGGCAAACAATACAAACAATCAGCAACAAAAAGGCCAAAGGCACTTTTCACCACTTAATTGCACTTATTTGCACTGTATCAGGAAAACGTGTTCTGAACGCTCACATTTAGAATTTTTCTAATGAAATCAACAACTTACAGCGATTTTAACATCCGCGCCTTAGACCAAAAATCGTTATAAATGAAGCACTTAGCAAGGGCACTAAAAGTGGCTTATGAAGATGTGCAGACATAAAAAAAGCAGGCCAGGGGGCCTGCTTTTTTCAGATTTTTGGCACTTTGGCCATCAATCCCCAAACATGCGCTGTTTGATTTCGCGACGTTCTTGCGCTTCGAGCGACAAACTGGCCGTTGGACGGGCCAACAAACGCCCCACACCGATGGCTTCACCGGTTTCGTCGCAATAGCCGTAGTCGCCGCTGTCGATGCGGTGGATCGATTGCTCAATCTTCTTGAGCAACTTGCGTTCGCGGTCACGCGTGCGCAATTCCAAGGCGTGTTCTTCTTCAATCGTTGCACGATCAGCCGGATCAGGCACCACCACGGTGTCTTCACGCATGTGTTCGGTGGTTTCGCTGGCGTTCGCCAGCACTTCATTTTTCAACTTAACGAGCTTGAGTCTGAAGAATGCCATCTGGATGTCATTCATGTACGCATCGTCGGGCATGGCAACGATTTCTGAATCGGTCATTTGGTCGGCCGTCTTGGTCTTCCAGTTATTAGCGAGTTTGGCGTCTTTTTTAGGTATCACAGGAACAATAGTTGGAGCAGAGGGTGCCGTCATGGGCATAAAGCTGTTCTTAGCTGCGTTGGACGCAACCACTTGAGCTGGCGGGGGTGGGACCAAAGCCGCCATCTTGGCAGCTCTGGAATTTTTCTTGTGCACCACAGGGGTGTAACCAGGGATGATCGGCACCACATGCACGATGGGTGCAGGTGCGGCAACAGCCTTGGCAGGTTTTTTAGCCGCGGCCTTGGCGGCGGTCTTTTTCACGACCTTGACGGGCGCTTTGACAACCTTGGCCGGAGCTTTGGCGGCTTTGACCAGGGCTTTTGTAACGGCCTTGGCAACAGGTGCTTTGACAGCTTTGACTGGGGCTTTGGCCACCACCTTAGCAGGCGCTTTGACAACCTTGGCTGGGGCTTTGGCGGCTTTGACTGGGGCCTTGACCGTCTTGACCGGGGCCTTAGTCGCCTTGACTGGCGCTTTAGTCGCCTTGACTGGCGCTTTCACAGCGGGCTTTTTAGCCACGGCTTTGGGCGCCGCAACGGGTTTAGCGGGGGTCTTTTTAGCGGCCACAGGCTTTGCAGCGACAGGTTTTTTCACAGCCTTGTTTGCAACGGCTTTGGGCGCTGCGGCTGTTTTGACCACTTTTTTAACGGGAACAGGCTTCTTAGAAGCGGTTTTCTTAGTTTTAGCGTTCACTGTGAGTCTCCTCGCTGCCCCAGGCCGCACGGGTGTGCTGGTTAATGGCTCGTCAATCAACGAAACATCAAGGCTTGGGTCTGGCGCGCGGGATTGTAGCCAGAAACCCCAAGGCTTCATAAAACTAGTGAGGGCTAACATAATTTATCAAACCAAAGAATGGTCAAGTCCTTGCACCAAGATATCTTTGGGCAAGTCAATTCCAATGAACACCATCTTGCTGATGCGCTCTTCGCCTTCAGCCCAATCGGGGCCCAAATCGCTGCCCATCAACTGGTGCACGCCTTGGAAAATCACCTTTTTATCGGTGCCCTTCATATTTAAAACACCTTTGTAACGCAGCATCTTGGGGCCATAGATATTGACGATGGCACCCAAGAAATCTTCCAGCTTGGCGGGGTCAAAAGGGCGCGTGGACTTGTAGACAAAGCTCTTGACATCATCGTCATGGTGGTGATGGTGGCCGTGACCATGGTCGTGCACGAGTTCACGGGCATGGGATGGGTGGTCGCAGTGCTCACCATGGACGTGGTCATGACCGTGTTCCGCGTGTTCGTGCTTGTGTGAGGGGTGATCACATGCCTCGCCATCATGGTGATGGTGGCCGTCGTCAGCCAAGAAGTCTGGGTCAATATCCAGTTTGGCGTTCAGGTTGAAACCGCGCAAATCAAACACCTCCGACAAGCTCACCTCACCGAAATGCACCACTTTTTGCGGCGCGCGGGGGTTCATGTGCTTCAAGCGGTGCTGCAAAGCGTCCAACTCAGCGGGCGACACCAAGTCAGCTTTGCTGATGAAAATTTGGTCTGCAAATCCCACTTGGCGGCGCGCCTCTTGGCGGTCGTTGAGCTGTTGGGCGGCGTGTTTGGCGTCGACCAAGGTCAAGATGGAGTCGAGCAAGAAGCTCTCGGCAATTTCATCGTCCATGAAGAACGTTTGTGCCACAGGGCCTGGGTCGGCCAAACCCGTCGTCTCGATCACGACGCGGTCAAAGTGGAGCAAACCTTTGCGTTTTTTGGCGGCTAACAACTGCAACGTGGTGCGTAAATCTTCACGGATGGTGCAGCACACACAGCCGTTGTTCATCTGGATGATTTGTTCGTTGGTGTCGGACACCAAGATCTCGTTGTCGATGTTTTCTTCGCCGAACTCGTTTTCGATGATGGCAATCTTTTGCCCATGAGCCTCGGTCAACACACGCTTGAGCAACGTGGTTTTGCCCGAGCCGAGAAAGCCGGTCAGGATAGTGGCGGGGATCAACATGAGAGAACCTTGTTAAAAATTGACTTAATCAGCAGATATTGTGGCTGAGTTGTATTTCTCAACCAAGTCAGCCGCTTTCACCACCACCAAACCTTTCAAATACTCGCCCTCAGGGAAAGTCAGGGTCATCGGGTGGTCGGGCGCGCCTTGCATGCGCTCACTGATGTAGCCATCACACGGCGCATCAATGCCCGCCGATGCCACGATTTTGTGGAACAAATCCGCACTGATGCCGCCCGAACAGCTGTAAGTGAACAGCACGCCACCTGGCTCCAAGATTTTGAAGGCCAAGCGGTTGATGTCTTTGTAGGCGCGCGCCGCACGGTCGGCATGCGCGGCAGACGGCGCAAACTTGGGTGGGTCGAGCACGATGGCGTCAAACGTGCGGCCTTCTTTGTAGAACTCGCGCAGCGAGGCGTTCACATCAGCATCCATCATGGTGGTGCGCGCGGCGTCAAAACCGTTCAGCGCCACGTTGGCTTTGGCCAGCTCAATCGCGGGACCAGATGAGTCGATGGACGTCACATGCGCTGCACCCCCCGCCAACGCCGACACAGTGAAACCGCCGGTGTAGCTATAGCAGTTGAGCACGCGTTGGAACTGCAAACGCTTGGCGTAATCAGAAAACTTCTTGCGACTGTCGCGTTGGTCTAAATAAAAACCTGTCTTGTGGCCCTCAGCCACATCCATCGACAACTGCCAATCATGCTCACGCAGCACCACGCCTGTCGCACCCTCGCCGCGCAGCCAGCCCGTCACTTCGGGCAAACCTTCGAGCTTGCGCACGTTGGAGTCTGAGCGTTCGTAGAGCTTGGTCAGGCCTGTTTGCGCCAGCAGTTCATCGGCAATCACATCTTTCCAGCGCTCAGTGCCGCAGGACAAAAACGAGGCCACCAAGATGTCGTCATAGCGGTCGACGATGAGGCCGGGCAAACCGTCGGACTCGCCGTGAATCAGCCGCACGCCGTTGCTTTGAATATCAAAACGGCTGCGCGCTGCAATGGCACGGGCGATAGAGGCTTTGAAAAACGACGCGTCAATGCGTTGACCTTCGTCAAAACTCCAGATGCGTGCGCGAATTTTGGAGGTCGGACTGAACGAAGCCCAACCGAGAAACTTGCCGTCGTTGGCTTCAATCCGGACGGTTTCACCGGCGTCTGCGTTGCCTTTGGCAATGGCCCCGTCAAAAATCCACGGGTGGCGACGCAGCGCGGAACGCTCCTTGCCTTCTCTTAACTTGATTATTTTCATCCCACCATTGTCGTTACTTCTTGCGCGCCCTCGGATGCGCAGAGTCATACGCCTGCGCCAAGTGCTGAAAGTCCAGCCGCGTGTAGACCTGCGTGGTGGTGATGTTGGCGTGCCCCAGTAGCTCTTGCACACCGCGCAAATCTTGGCTGGACTGCAACAGGTGGCTGGCAAACGAGTGACGCAGCATATGCGGATGTACGGGGGTGGCCAAGCCCGCTTTCAAACTGCGCTGGCGCAAACGCTGCCAAATGGCTTGTGCCGTCAGGCGCGTGCCGTTGCGACCGATGAACATGGCCGCTTGCTCTGCCGTGGCGGGTGTCAGGCCTTGCTCGCGCACCGCTACCCAAGCTTGCATGGCTTCTAGCGCTTTGCCACCCACGGGCACGCTGCGACGTTTGCTACCTTTGCCCAGCACGTGGGCTTCGCCGCCTTCAAAGTCAATCCAACCTTTGGCTTGTTTCCCCGCTTGCACGTCGAGGCCCACCAGCTCGCCGACGCGCAAACCGCAGCCGTACAGCAGCTCGACGATGGCGGCATCGCGGCATTCAAGCCACGGGTCAGTCACATCAGGCGGTGCTTGGTACTCAGCCAGCTGCACGGCCTCGTCCACACTGAGCGCCTTAGGCAAAGGTTTAGGGGCTTTGGGGGCGCGCACGTCTTGGACGGGGTTGCTCGTCACCAAGCCCTCTCGACCCAGCCACACATAAAAACCTCGCCAGCCCGAGAGGATGAGCGCAATGCCGCGCCCGCTGCGGCCCCCGCTGTGCATCTGTGACACCCAACGTCGGATGTGTGTGTTTTGCACCGCCTCCAGCGCCACGTTGGATTGGGCTGCGTAGTCGGCGAGTTTTTGCAGGTCGAGGGTGTAGAGCGCCAGCGTGCGCTCGGCCAAGCGCTTTTCATAGCGAACGTGGTCGAGGTAGCGGGCGACCAAGCTCATGGTGGTGTCCGTGGTGTTTAACGCAGGTGACTTCAACGAAGATGAGATAACGCCGCGCTGGCCAAATCACCCATGCGCTCGATGATGGTGGTGCCCATGCCCTCGTAATAGCGCTGTGGGTCGGGCGAGGCCAACACCAACAAACCAATCACGGGGCGTTGCACCGCTGTTTGAGGCGTGTCTTCTGGCTGTGTCTCGCGCAACGCAATGAAGGCGACCGATTGCACGGTTGCGGGATCGTCCAGCCACTGCACGGCATCAAAGTTGTTGTTGATGCCGACATACGGTGTGACCAAGGTGGCTGCGAAGTCTTTGATCGGGTCAATCACACTTTGTGCGAAGGGTTCGATCTTGAAGGACTCGTTCACACCCCACACCTTGATGGCCACTTGCGGCACCATGAAATCGTGTTGGAGGCGGTCAGCGATGGTGTTGGGTAAATCGCGGGCGTTGGTGGTCATGAGCAAGGTTTTGACCCAGCGTTGCTGGCGCTCAATCAGCACTTCGTTTTCTGTGCCATGGCGCATCATGTCCATCATGCGCAACTCAAGCGCGCGGATTTTTTCGCGCATCATTTCAGCTTGACGTTCTTGCAAGCTAACGGCACGGTGGCTGTGAGGACTGGTCAACTTCACCGCAGCCAACAGCTCGGCATGGCGTTCAAAGAAGTCTGGCGTGTTCACCAAGAAATTGGCAATGTCGTCTTCGGTGATGGGGTTCATGGCTGAGTGGGTCATAGGGTGTCCGGGATAGTAATTTCGCCGCTGAAAACGGTGGTGGCAGGGCCTGTCATGTGCACAGAGGTGTCGCCGCCTTGCCATTCAATGAGGAGTGTGCCGCCGCGGGTGTGCACGGTCACGCGCGGGTCGAGCAGACCCCAACGAATACCTGTGACCACTGCAGCGCAAGCGCCTGTGCCGCAGGCCAGTGTTTCGCCAGCGCCGCGTTCAAACACACGCAAACGCACTTCGCCACGGTTGAGCACTTGCATGAAGCCCGCGTTCACGCGCTTGGGAAAGGCCACATGGTTTTCAATCAAGGGGCCCTGCGCCAGCACGGGGGCGGTGTCGATATCGGCGACCACTTGCACGGCGTGCGGGTTGCCCATGGACACCACGCCAATCTTGGGGGTGTCGCCGTTGCTGAGCGAGAGTTGCCATGCGGCGTCGCCCGCCGGCACAGCGTAGCGAGCAGCAAACGGCACCTGGGGTAAGTCAAGCACAGGCGCGCCCATATCGACCCTCACTTGGCCATCTGGCATTTCTTGGAGGGTGATGACGCCGCCGTGCACTTTGACGCGCACCGTGGTTTTATCGGTCAGACCTTGCTCGACCGCATGGCGCTGCCAAGGCACTTGGCAACTTGGCACCTGGGGGTAGTACTGCTGTGCTGTTGGGCAGAAATACGCCACCCGACTAGGCGGCGCATATTGCTGCTGCACCACCACTTGTTGAGGCATGACGTAGCGAGGTGTGCTGGCTGCGTAAATTGCGCCACCCACAATCGCGGCGCCCAAAACGGGGGCAACCCAATTGTTACCCCAGCCACCGCGGTAGCCATAACCACCGTGATGTCCGCCATAGCCGCCATAACCATGCCCGCCGCCACCGTGACCATGGCCAAAACCATTTGCTTGTGCTGGCACAGCCAACACGGCAGACAACAAACAAGCTAAGAGGATGGAGATGCGTTTCATGGTGAACTCACTTTATGACAAGGTAGTACTACAACGCGGCAATCTGCAGATCGGATGACAGGGTTACAACCCCAAAGCAGCGGCGAACAAACCCACCACACTCAACAAACCGATCGACCAAAAGATAGAACGTAAAGCCGCTTTATCGGCCACATAGCTCGCGATAAAGCCCACACGTGCGGCCACAAAGACCATGGCGTACATATCCAAACGCGCCGCATCGACCTGAGCCAAAGAGGCCAAGATCACGCCAGCCGCAAAGAACGGAAAGGCCTCAAAACTGTTGGCCTGCGCCGCATTGCCACGCGCTCGAAAACCTGTTTGCTCTGCCAGCCATTGGCGGGGGTTGTGGTTGTCATAGCGGCTAAACCCCCACTTGGCGGCCATCGTTCCCGCGTAGGGCAGCAAACCTGCAATCAACACACAGAGATAGGCTTTATTCATCGCATCACCACCATCCAAGGAGTGGGACAGGTTTGCACCACAGGGAAATATTGACCAAAGTCACGGCAGTAATACGCTTCGACAGGCGCTGGCACGGGCTGACCATTTACCCATTGGGTAGGCTGTGGGTTGTTCATCACCACCGCTGGAGGGCTGGTGATGATGACGGTTGATGGCTGCACAGGGCGCGACAAATAAATGGACGTCCCCACAATTGCCCCGCCCACCAACGCGGGGCCCCAGAAATAGTCGCCACCACCACGGTAGTAACCACCGCTATGCCCGCGGTAGCCACCATATGGACCATGGGCCATCGCGCCACCGGCAGTAACTGCCAGCAACACGCCTAAAACCAACATACGAAATTTAGAAGTCATAACGCGCTCTCTTTCTCTCAATGCATCGATTGTGGGCTAAGCATGTAAAGAATTCATTAAGTTTTCTAAAGCCAGCGCCACCCGCGCCAAATGCGCATCTTGCTCTGCCAAGCCTGAGACCATCAAGCCCACAGGCAGCTCGCCCGCTTGGTGGCAAGGCAGGCTCCAAGAGCACCCATCCATGTAGTTGATGGCCGCGGGGTTGCGCAACAACAAACGGTTGACTTTGAAGAACGCATCGTCGTCATTGAGCAAGGGCTCAATCAACGGGGCCACCATTGGGACGGTCGGGCACAGCATGGCGTCAAAGCCGTGCAGCGTTTGTTGGGCGTCGACAATCCAAGCGTGGCGACGGTTGTGGAGCTCAAGGTAGTCTTGTGCGCTGATGCCCTTGCCAAACATCATGCGGGCCACCACACGGGGGTCGATGCGGTCTGCACCGCGCTCTAAGCGTGCATGGTGCGCCGCGTAGCTCTCGATGGGCGAAAAACCACCGGGCATGCTAAGCGCGGCAATGTCGCCCAGCGCTTTGAAAGGTATCTCCACCACCTGCGCACCCGCCTCGGCAATGCTGAGCAAAGTGCGCGTAAAGGCTTGGGCTACTGCGGCATCGACATCGTCCATCATCAAAGTTTGCGGCACAGCAAAACGCAAGCCGCGCAAGTTGGCGGCATCGGTGGGCAACGGCTGTTGCGACATCACCGCGTCGACCACCAAACACGCGCGCACCGAGCGGGTCATGCTGCCCACCGTGTCGAGTGTGCGTGACAGCTCCATCACACCCGTGCGAGGAATGCGCGCTTGCGTACTCTTAAAACCCACCAAACCGCACAGCGCAGCCGGGATGCGGATAGAGCCCCCCGTGTCCGTGCCAATGCCTACCTCGGCAAGACCCAACGCCACCGACACCGCTGCGCCCGACGACGAACCACCGGGCACGCGTGCGTACGCCCTGTCGACAGGGTTGACGGGCGTGCCATGGTGCGGGTTGATGCCCACGCCTGAGAATGCAAACTCACTCATATTGGTTTTGCCCAGTACCACCGCACCTGCCGCGCGCAAGCGTTGCACCACGGGCGCATCCTGCTGCGCATGCGCTTCGCCCACGCACACAACGCCACCAGCCATCGTGGTTTCTCCAGCCACGTCGAGGTTGTCTTTGAGCGTGATGCACACACCATGCAAAGCGCCTAGGTTGCGGCCCGATTGGTTTGCGGCATCGCACTGATGCGCCGTGGCACGTGCTGCATCGACATACAACTGCGTGAACACATGCTGCGCCGCAGGTGTGGCGGCAACTTCTAGCGCGTGGTCCACGCGTTGCATCGCGGATGTGGAGGGGTCAAAGCTAGGTTGAGTCATGGGGTTAATTCTGCATCATCGATTGGCGCGATACCGCTGTGCTAGCCTCGGCACGCCATGCCCCAAACCCAAGCTGCCCCACCCACGTTGACGTTGTACTACGACGGCCAGTGCCCGCTGTGCGTGGCTGAGATTGAGTATTTGCAGTCGCGCAACGGACACGGTCAGCTCGCTTTTGTGGACGTCACGCACAGCGGCTTCGCCGCTGAAGGCCATCGCATCTCATGCGATGCCGCCTTGGCACAGATACATGGCCGCACAGCTGAAGGCCATGTGCTGGTCGGTGTACCCGTGTTTGCCATGGCTTACAAAGCAGTTCAGCTCGATTTTTTAGCGTGGGTTTTGTCGCGCCACTGGCTCATGCCGGTGTTGCAACCGGTCTATATGCTCTTTGCAAAACACCGTCAATCCATCTCTCAGCGTATTGGGCCGACTGTTTTACGGCTGTCAAGGCGTTTTTTACGCTGATTTTTGAGGTTTTTGAGGCCTGCTTCGTAGAACGGTTGATAAATTTGCGAAAATAGCGTCTTTGCCTCGAGAACTAAACCGAATGTCACGCCCAGAAAAAACAGAAATCTCCAACGATGGTTTGCGCTACAAGTCGAAAAAAGGCGGTTCACCATTCGAAGGTCTTGGCCGCACCGGCGACACCATGAGCTGCATCAAGTGCGGTGTTCACAAGCCCCGCAACAATGGTTCATTCAAGCGCATCTTGGGTTCATCCATGTTTGTTTGTTTTGACTGCAGCCCTCCCAAGAAAGAAGCTGACCCAGCTGCGGCGACTGCTGTTGAGACAGAAAAAGCCAAAGCTTAAATCTTGGCATCCCACAAAAAAGCGGCTCGTTGAGCCGCTTTTTTTATTCCACGCGCACCACCGCATTTGGCTTAAAGCCCAAGTCCGCCACTTTGCCTTTTTTGGCACGTGCCGCTTTGGCGTTGTTCAAGCTGCGAATCTCTAGGGTTTCTTCGCGTACTTTTCCGCCACGGCCAATGCCCTCGATGCGCACGCTGCGGGTGTATGCAGCCGCACCGGCCAAGGTGTCTTTGGCTTCTAGGTCAATCAGCATCAAGCCGCGACCGCCCTTCTCCATGGCTTTGAGTTCAGACAAATCAAAGGTCAAGAAGCGACCACCTGTGGAGGCACAAGCCACATGCGTAGCAGGGGCCACAGGCTGTGCACCCGAGCCACCGCTGACGGGTGATGGGCGGCACACGGTTTCGCCGTCGCCCACAGTGATGAAAGCTTTGCCGCTTTTGTTGCGTGAAATCATGTGCTCGATGTTGGCCATGAAGCCATAGCCCCCCGAGCTACTCAGCAAGAACGCTGCGCCACTTGGGCCCGCCACATAGTGCAGCAATTGGGTGCCGGCTTCAAGATCAACCAAGGTCGTTACCGGTTGGCCGTCACCGCGTGCGCCTGGCAGCACCGAGACGGGCACTGAATAGATGCGACCGTTAGAACCAAACGCGATGAAGGTGTCCACCGTGCGGCACTCAAACGTGCCGTGCAAGCCATCGCCCGACTTGAAGGCAAAGCTAACCGGATCGTGACCATGGCCGGTGCGTGCACGCACCCATCCTTTTTCAGAGACCACAACGGTCACAGGCTCGTCCACCACCTTGACTTCGGCCACTGCTTTTTTCTCTTCTTGAATGAGCGTGCGGCGTGGGTCAGCAAAGGTTTTGGCGTCGGCTTCAATTTCTTTGACCATCAAGCGGCGCAGTGCCGATGGGTTACCCACGATGTCTTCGAGCTTGGCTTGATCTTCGCGCAACTCTTTGAGCTCTTGCTCAATCTTGATAGCTTCCAAACGCGCCAACTGACGCAGGCGAATTTCTAAAATGTCTTCGGCTTGTCGTTCGCTGAGTTTGAAGCGATCCATCAGGGCCTGCTTGGGCTCGTCGCTCTGACGGATGATGGCGATCACCTCGTCAATATTAAGCAACACCAACTGACGACCTTCCAAGATATGGATGCGGTCCAGCACCTTATTCAAGCGGTGCTGTGAGCGGCGCAGGATAGTGCCGGAACGGAACTCAATCCACTCGGTCAACATGTCGCGCAGCGACTTCGGGACCGGACGGCCATCGATACCCACCATGGTCAGGTTGATGGAGGATGAGGTTTCCAAGCTGGTGTGCGCCAGCAACGTGGTGATGAGTTCTTGTTGCTCAATGGTGCGGGTTTTGGGTTCGAACACCAATCGCACAGCGGCGTCTTTGCTCGATTCGTCGCGCACCACATCTAGCACCGACAAGAGGGTGGCTTTGAGCTGGGTTTGATCGGCGCTGAGTGCTTTTTTGCCCGTCTTGACCTTGGGGTTGGTGAGCTCTTCAATCTCTTCCAATACTTTTTGGGTGCTGACGCCTGGTGGCAACTCGTTGACCACCAATTGCCATTGGCCGCGGGCTAGGTCTTCGATGCTCCAGCGCGCACGCACTTTGAGCGAGCCACGACCGGTGCGGTAGGCGTCGGCAATGTCCGATGCGCTGCTGATGATTTGGCCGCCACCAGGGTAATCGGGCGCAGGCAAGATTTGCAGCAACTCGGCGTCACTCATCTTGGGTGACTTGATGAGCGCCACGCACGCATCTGCCACTTCCCGCAGGTTGTGGCTAGGAATTTCGGTGGCCATGCCCACAGCAATGCCGCTGGCACCGTTAAGCAAAGCAAACGGCAAGCGTGCGGGCAACTGCTTGGGCTCTTCGGTGGAGCCGTCGTAGTTGGGCTGGAAGTCGACAGTGCCTTCGTCAATCTCGTCGAGCAGCAAGGTGGTGATTTTGGCCAAGCGCGCTTCGGTGTAGCGCATGGCGGCAGCGCCGTCACCGTCGCGCGAGCCAAAGTTGCCTTGGCCGTCAATCAGCGGGTAGCGTTGCGCAAAGTCTTGCGCCATGCGCACCAACGCCTCATAGGCGGCACTGTCGCCGTGAGGGTGGTAGCGGCCCAGCACATCGCCGACCACACGGGCGCATTTGACGGGCTTGGCGCCCGAGTTACCACTGAAGCCGAGCCCCATACGTGACATCGAATACAAAATGCGTCGCTGCACCGGCTTTTGACCATCGCAGACGTCAGGTAAGGCACGGCCTTTGACCACGCTGAGCGCGTATTCAAGGTAGGCACGTTGGGCGTAGCGGCCCAAGCTTTGGTCGTCGTCAGCCTCGGGGGTGACCACTTCAGGGGAGAACAAATCGGTCATACGTCAATCTCAATCGAATCGCCATGCAGTTCCATCAGCTCACGGCGTGCAGCGGCTTCGCCTTTGCCCATGAGTTGCGTGATCAAACCTTCGGTGGTTGCAAAGTCGAGCGAGCCCAGTTGCACAGGCATCAAGCGACGGGTGTCAGGGTTGAGGGTGGTGTCCCACAGTTGTTCGGCACTCATCTCGCCCAAACCTTTGAAGCGACTGATGCTCCATGAGCCTTCGCGCACACCGTCTTTACGCAGCTTGTCTAGGATGGCGGTGAGTTCACCGTCGTCCAAGGCGTACACCTTGGACGCTGGCTTTTTGCCTCGCGCGGGTGCATCGACGCGGAACAGGGGCGGGCGAGCCACAAACACATGTCCGGTTTCGATCAATTTAGGGAAGTGACGGAAGAACAGCGTGAGCAACAACACTTGGATGTGCGAGCCGTCCACGTCCGCATCCGACAAGATGCAGACCTTGCCGTAACGCAGACCGCTCATGTCGGGGCTGTCGTTGGGGCCGTGCGGGTCAACGCCCACCGCCACCGAGATGTCGTGAATTTCGTTGTTGGCAAACAAGCGGTCGCGTTCGACTTCCCACGTGTTGAGCACCTTACCGCGCAAGGGCAGGATGGCTTGGTTTTCTTTGTTGCGCCCCATCTTGGCGCTGCCACCGGCTGAGTCACCCTCCACCAAAAACACTTCGTTGTAGGCAATGTCTTTGCTCTCGCAATCGGTCAACTTGCCTGGCAACACGGCCACGCCTGAGCCTTTGCGTTTCTCTACTTTTTGGCCCGCTTTTTGGCGACTTTGGGCGGCCTTGATGGCCAGTTCGGCCAATTTTTTACCGTACTCGACGTGTTGGTTGAGCCACAGCTCCATCGTGGGGCGCACATAGCTAGAGACCAAACGCACGGCATCGCGTGAGTTGAGGCGTTCTTTGATTTGCCCTTGGAACTGAGGGTCGAGCACCTTGGCGCTCAGCACGTAGCTGGCACGGGCAAACACATCCTCTGGCATGAGCTTGACGCCTTTGGGCAACAACGCGTGCAATTCAATGAAGCTCTTGACTGCGGTGAACAGACCATCGCGCAAGCCACTGTCATGCGTACCACCCGCGCTGGTGGGGATTAAGTTCACATAGCTCTCACGCACGGGTTGACCGTCTTCGGTGAACGCCACCGCCCATGCGGCCCCCTCGCCTTCGGCGAAGCTGTCGTGGTTGCTGTCGGCATAGCCATCGCCCTCAAACAAAGGAATGACCGGGTCACCGTGCAGGGACTGCATCAAATAATCGCGCAGACCGCCTTTGTAGAGCCAGTTTTGTGTGTCTTTGGTTTTCTCGTTGGTGAGTGTCACGCTCACGCCGGGCATGAGCACGGCTTTGCTGCGCAGCAGGTGCACCAGTTCATTCATCGGCAAGGCCGATGTTTCAAAGTATTTGGCGTCTGGCCACACGCGCACGCTGGTGCCTTGCTTGCGGTCGCCGGATTCTTGTTTGCGGAGGGTGAGCTTTTCCACCACGTCGCCACCCGAAAACACCAAGCGGGCCACTTGTCCTTCGCGGTGCGAAGTGGCCTCCATGCGCTTAGAGAGTGCGTTGGTCACACTCACCCCCACGCCGTGCAAACCGCCAGAGAAGCTATAGGCGCCGCCCGAGCCTTTGTCGAACTTGCCGCCCGCATGCAGCCGGGTGAAGACCAGTTCAATGACGGGGGCCTTTTCCTCAGGATGCATGCCGAATGGGATGCCACGGCCATCGTCATCGATGGTGACCGAACCATCGGCATGCAACGTGACGCCGATCTTTTTGCCGTGTCCGGCGAGAGCTTCGTCAGCCGCGTTGTCCAAAACCTCTTGGAGGATGTGCAACGGGTTATCTGTGCGGGTGTACATACCCGGACGTTGCTTGACCGGTTCGAGTCCTTTGAGAACACGAATCGAGCCTTCCGAGTACTGGGGCGGTGGAGTAGGTTGCTTTGTAGCCATGGGGCGGAATTGTAGACAGATTCAAACGCAGCACTGTATAAAACAACAGAGTGCCATCCGCAGCCCAGTCGACGTACCTAAACACCTTGCCAAAACGCACGATTGCGCCATTGGTTAAAGTCGCCCCATGTCTCAACACAACAAAACGCTGCCCATGTGGCAAGTGCTGGCCTGCGGGGCCGCGATCGTCACCTTATCCATGGGCGTGCGCCACGGCTTTGGCCTGTGGCTTCAACCCATCACGCAAGCGCAAGACTGGACCCGCGAAAACTTCGCCATGGCGATTGCCATTCAGAACCTGACTTGGGGTTTTGCGGGCATCTTCTCAGGCATGTTGGCTGACCGATTTGGGGCCTTCCGGGTCATCGTGACGTGTGCGGTGCTGTATGCATTGGGCTTAGTGGGCATGGCGTACTCGTCCACGCCTGCGATCTTTACAGTCACGGCAGGTGTGGTGATTGGCATCGCCCAAGCCGGCACCACCTATGCCGTGATCTACGGCGTGATTGGACGCAATGTGAGCGCCGCCAAGCGCTCATGGGCCATGGGTGTAGCAGCTGCGGCAGGTTCGTTCGGTCAATTCTTGATGGTGCCCACCGAAGGCTACCTGATCAACACATTGGGCTGGCAAGAGGCGTTGGTGTGGCTGGCGTTGTCTTGCATGCTCATCATCCCCCTCGCCTATGGTTTGCGCGAGCCCGGGTTTGCAGGTGGGGCCACGCCCAACCGCGATCAGTCCATCCTGCATGCCCTGAGCGAGGCGATGAACTACCGCAGCTTTCAGCTGTTGATGGCGGGCTACTTTGTGTGCGGCTTTCAAGTGGTATTCATCGGGGTGCACATGCCCAGCTATTTGAAAGACCACGGCTTGTCGCCCGAGGTGGCCAGCATTGCTTTGGCGTTGATTGGCCTCTTCAACGTATTTGGTACCTACATCGCGGGCAGCTTGGGCCAGCGCTTGGCGAAGCGCAAGATTTTGTCCTTCATCTACTTCTCTCGCTCGGTCACCATCGTGCTGTTCTTGCTGGCACCCCTGACGCCGATGAGTGTTTACATCTTCTCCAGTGTCATGGGGTTGCTGTGGCTGTCTACCGTGCCGCCTACCAATGCGGTGGTGGCGCAGATTTTTGGCGTGGCGCACATGTCGATGTTGGGCGGGTTTGTGTTCTTCAGTCACCAAATTGGCAGCTTCATGGGGGTTTGGTTAGGTGGTTATCTGTATGACAAGACCGGTAGCTACGACATCGTTTGGTACATCGCGATTGCGTTAGGCGTGTTTGCAGCCTTGGTGAACTTACCAGTGAAAGAACACGCCATCGACCGTGAACTCACAGGGGTGCCAGCGTGAGCCCAGTGATGCGTCACCGCTTGCGACAAGCTTTGATAGGGGCTGCCTGTGCAGGGGCCCTGTTGGGCGTGCTTTGGCTTTATTTGCGGCCAGATTTTTTGCTGACCTTAGCCAACCAAGTGTGGGGGTGTTTCTGACATGACGGCAACACTTTTACATGGCCAAGAGGCCCCCTCCTCTTGGGTTCAAGCGTGGTCGCACTTGCTGGCGGCCCACGGGACGGTGTTGGATATCGCCTGCGGACACGGCCGTCATATGCGCCATTTCAAAGCCTTAGGCCAT
>CAIODK010000094.1 GCA_903856995.1 uncultured Burkholderiales bacterium | reverse complement strand
ACCCCATTCAACCCGAGGCTTTGCATGCATTTGACCGGCAAGCAAATGGGCCTGATCTCCAAAATCATGCAGGCGTTTGCTGAATCCCATCACGAGGGTCAGATTCGCGAGATCGTGGGCGACTTGGTCATGCAGCTCTTGCAAGCGCAGTATTACGCCAGCTTTGTGTGGCACGACGACAGCGCGTCGTTTGGCGAAGCCATCCAAATCAACATGGACCCCTCCAATATCAGCCAGTACGAGACGTACTACCAGTTCAATGACCCCATCACCCCGCTCATGAAGCGGTATGAAGTCGCGGTCAGGTCCACCGATGTGCTCAAGCAAGAAGAGCTGGTCAAGACCGAGTTCTACAACGACTTTCTCAAAAAGGATGGCCTCTGCTGGGGCGCCAATTTGTACGCTTGGCAAGAGGGGCGCAACCTGGGCGACATGCGCATTTGGCGCGATAGCCGAAGAGACAACTTCTCTGAAGACGACTTGCGCATGCTCGACATGATCCAGCCCGCCTTCACCAGCGCGCTGTCCCGTGCCCGCAGTGGCGCAGCCCCCCGCCCCGCCAACGCGTCACTCATCATCCGGCTCAGCCCACGTGAGCAAGAAACAGCGCAGTTGGTGGCCCAAGGTTTGTCTGACAAAGAGATTGCCCGCCACCTCAACATTGCCACCACCACGGTGCGGACGCATTTAGAGAACGCCTTCAGAAAAACTGGGGCCAGCAACCGGGCTGGGCTGGCTCACAAAATCTTGAGTTAAGGACCCCTTTCGTATCCCTGCTTTGAGGGATACCGCCGAATGACTTGGTTTCCTACGATGAGTCCACGCACAAAACCTTGTGTGTGTGAATTCAAAAAATTATGGAGACAAGTCATGAACCATTCCCCCTCACGTCGTCACTTTTTCAAGAGCACCGGAGCCGTTTCTGCGGCCGCCATGCTCGGCACCACCGCAGGCTTGACTGCTTGCGGCTCTAGCGGCAGCGACAGCGCTGCGCCACTGAGCACCGCGCAACAAGTAGACCTCACAGCAACCCAGGCAATCGCGGCCATGAAAGCTGGCACCATGACAGCCACTAGCTACGTCACCACATTGATCGCCCGCGCCAAGAGCTTGTCTGACCTCAATGGCATGATCTTCATTGACGAAGTGGGTGCACTGGCTGCCGCCAAAAAGGTAGATGACGACCGCGCCGCAGGCAAAACCATGGGCGCCTTGGCAGGCTTGCCCTTTGTCGTCAAAGACAACATCAACACCAAAGGCATGAAGACCACTGGCGGAACCTCTTCGCTGAAAAACTTCCAGCCAACAACCAACGCGCCTTCGGTTCAAAAACTGGTAGATGCTGGCGCCATCATTTTGGGAAAATCCAACCTGCACGAGTGGGCTTTTGGTATCACCACGACCAACTTCACGCTGGGCATTGACCCCATCTCCAAAGAAGCTACGCGTCCCGGTAAGAATCCCTATGACACCAGCTGCATCCCAGGCGGTTCATCCGGTGGTAACGGCATTGCCATCGCTGCGCGTTTTGCGCCTGTGGGTCTTGGCACCGACACGGGTGGCTCGACACGCGTTCCCGCGTCGTTCTGCGGTATTGCGGGCTTTCGCCCCTCGGTGGGCGATGGCGCTGGCAAAGGCCGCCGCTACCCAGACACTGCGACAGACGCGTTGCCAATCAGCACCACGCGAGACACCGTGGGCCCCATGGGTCGCACCGTTGCCGACATTGCTTTGCTCGATGCCGTCATCACGGGCGGCGCTGTGCCAACAGCCAAAGCGCTTACCGGCCTAAAGATCGGCATTCCTGCCGCCTTCTGGACGGATCTGGACGACGGCGTGAAAACTGTGGCTCTTGCAGCAAAGCAAAAACTGGCAGCTGCTGGCGTGGTGTTTGTGGACGCCGACTTAGCCGGCATCATTGCCCTCAACGACTCGATGTCTTTCCCGATTGCCCTGCACGAACCCGTCGCTGCGATCCCCGCCTACTTGACTGCAAACAACGCGCCAGTCACCACGGTTGCACAAGTGCAAGCCGGATTGGCCAGCCCTGACGTGGTCGGTGCTTTTGGCGCGATTGCGGGCGATGTCTTTGCTGCCGCTTATGCCGCAGCCATGGTTCCCGCAACAGGTGGCCGCGCACAACTGCAAAAACTCTACAAAGACTATTTCACTGCGCAAGGCGTGGAGTGCGTGATGTTCCCAACGACCCTCTTGGCAGCGCCAAAGATCGATGCGGCGACTGGCTCCAGCTCGGGAACACTTCCCTACACCGTCGGCGGTGTGGCGAAACAAACCGCACGTGACACCTTTGGCACCTGTATCTACAACACAGACCCCTGCACCAACGCCGGCATTCCTAGTCTGTCGATCCCTGCGGGTCTGACTGGCGGCTTGCCAGTGGGCATGGAGATTGACGGCCCATTGGGCTCGGACACCAATCTGCTGGCCATCGGCATGGCCATTGAAACGGTGTGGGGCTCATTAGCAGCTCCTAAAGTCTAAGGTAGGCCGGCCTTGTGCCGGTTT
>CAIODK010000093.1 GCA_903856995.1 uncultured Burkholderiales bacterium | reverse complement strand
TTGAAGGTGTTTGTAGACGGGCAGCTGCGGGGTTAAGCCGCTGCAGCCTCTAAGGCCTCGATGAACATGGCGGCCACGTCGAAGCCGGTTTGGTCAAAGATTTCTTGGAAGCACGTGGGGCTGGTGACGTTGATTTCGGTGAGGCAATCGCCAATCACATCCAAACCGACCAAGAGCAAGCCACGCTGCGCAAGGATGGGGCCGAGTGCTACGGCAATTTCTTGGTCGCGTGCCGAGATGGCTTGCGCCACGCCCTTGCCCCCAGCGGCCAAATTGCCGCGCACTTCACCACCTTGGGGAATGCGCGCCAAGCAATAGGGCACGACCTTGCCGCCAATGACGAGGACGCGCTTGTCACCCTTCTCAATGGCAGGAATGAACTTTTGCACCATCACGGTTTGTGCACCGTCACGGTTGAGGGTTTCGGTGATGGCGCCGAGGTTCAAACCATCGTCTTTGACGCGAAAGATGCCCATGCCACCCATGCCATCCAGCGGTTTCAAGATGATGTCGCGGTGTTGCGCGTGGAAAGCGCGGACGGCATCTGCGCTGCGCGTCACGAGGGTGGGACTGATGTACTGAGCAAACTCCAAAATCGCGAGTTTTTCTGGATGGTCGCGCAAGGCGGCTGGTTTGTTAAACACCTTTGCACCTTCGCGCTCGGCTTGTTCTAGCAAGTGCGTAGCGTAAAAGTATTCACTGTCAAATGGCGGATCTTTGCGCATGACGATGGCATCTGCGCTCTTAAGGGCGAAATGCTCGTCCACACTTTGCACGTCAAACCAATGCGAGGCGTCACCGGTCAAACGCACGTGCTGCACACGCGCAGTCACCAGCTGACCGCTTTGCCACACCATGTCTTGCGGCTCGCAGGCCAACACTTGATGGCCGCGACGCTGAGCTTCACGCATCATCGCAAACGTGGTGTCCTTGTAAATCTTGAAGGACGACAGCGGGTCTGCGACGAAGAGGATGTGCATGTGTTTTAAATTTCGATTTTGCTACCCAACTCCACCACGGAGTTGCTAGGCAAGTTCAGGAAGTCGGCAGCAGAGCTGGCGTTGAGGTGCATCTGTGCGAACAGTTTTTCACGCCATGGGGCCATGCCCGTTCCGATGGTCGGGACGATGCTGTCGCGTGACAAAAAGTAACTGGTGGTCATGGGGTCAAGCTGGCAACCCATGCCATGCAAATGCGACAACGCGCCAGGCACATCGGGGTCATCTTTGAAACCATAGTGAATCACCACTTGCCAACAGTCGTTACCCAACTGGCTGATCTCTAAGCGTTCATTCTCAGCAATCCAAGGCACCTCATGGTTGTGCACGTTGACGAACAAGTTTTGTGCATGTAACACCTTGTTGTGCTTCAAATTATGCAAGAGAGCATTGGGCACCGCGCCCATCCCCGATGTCAAAAACACGGCCGTACCTTCGACGCGCGTGGGTGGCGACGAAAAAACTGCGCCCAAAAAGCTTGGCAAATCCAAGGCATCTTCTTTGCGTTTTTCAGCCAATAGAGCGCGGCCGTCTCGCCACGTGAGCATCAACATCATGATGACCGAGGCAATCAACAACGGGAACCAACCGCCCTCGAACAGCTTCAACAAGTTGGATGCCCAGAAGGCGAGGTCCACCATGAAGAAGAAGCCCGTGGCCAACAAGCACCACCAGAAGGGGTATTTCCAACCGTAGTGAATCACGAAGAACGTGAGCACGGTGGTGATCAGCATGTCCGTACACACGGCGATGCCGTAGGCCGCTGCCAAATTGCTGGATGACTTGAACATCATCACAGCCAACACGATGACCGCAAACAAGCCCCAGTTGACGAAGGGAATGTAGATTTGCCCAGTCTCTTTGACACTGGTGTGCAGCACTTGCAAACGCGGCAGAAAGCCCATTTGCACGACTTGTTTGGTGACGCTGAATGCGCCAGAGATCAAAGCCTGAGACGCAATCACGGTCGCGGCCGTTGCCAAGCACACCAATGGCACCAACAACCAATCAGGGGCCATGTTGAAGAAGGGGTTGTTCACCGCCTCGGGGTTACTCAACAGCAAGGCGCCTTGACCAAAGTAGTTCAGCGTCAAACAGGGCATGACCACGTAGAACCAAGCCAAGCGAATCGGTTTTTTACCAAAATGACCCATGTCCGCGTACAGCGCTTCACCACCGGTCACGCATAGCACCACGGCGCCCAAGATCAAAAAGGTGATGGTCGGCTCATTGACGATGAATCGCACGGCGTGATGGGGGCTGATGGCCCACATGATTTCTGGGTGCGACGCAATGTGATACAGGCCCAAGGCAGCGATGGCGGCAAACCAAACCACGGTGATGGGGCCAAAAAACTTACCAATCCCGCTGGTGCCGCGCTTTTGCACAGCGAAGAGACCAAACAAAATCACAATCGTGAGCGGGATCACATATTTGGTGAAGGCGGGCGAAACCACCTCCAAACCTTCAACGGCCGAGAGCACCGAAATAGCAGGCGTGATCACGCCATCACCATAGAACAAACAGGTGCCAAAGATGCCGACGATCAACATGCGTTGACGCAACACAGGCCGGTCTTTGACCGCCATCGAGGCCAAGGCCAGCATCGCCACCAAGCCCCCTTCACCGTTGTTGTCAGCGCGCAGCACCAAGGACACGTACTTGATCGAGACAATGACGGTCAATGTCCAAAAGAAGATGGACAAGATGCCATAGATGTTGTCGGGTGTGAACTGAACATGCCCCGAACCAAAGACCTCTTTCATCGCATACAGCACGCTGGTGCCAATGTCGCCGTAGACAACGCCAATTGCGCCTAATGTGAGCGCTCCGAGCGATGATTTTCCGTGCTGTTCCATCAATAACCTCAATCGTAGTTTTCTGCTTCAGGGTCAGTCGCTTCGAGTTCGTAACTCGCAGCCAACATGGCCAAACGGCCAATGACGCCATACATATAAAAGCGGTTTGGCGTGCTCGCGCCGGGCTTCATGCCGGGTTGCGGCGTGTGCGCGCTTTGCTCGAAAGCCAAGGGCACAAAGCTAGAACCAGGGGCGTTCAAATTTTCGTCAATGCCACGGTCGGCATGCACTCGGTAGAAGCCGCCCACCACATAGCGGTCCATCATGTAGACAACGGGTTCGGCCACGGCATCATTCAAGCGTTCATGCGTCATCACACCTTCTTGAATGATGACTTGATTCACTTCTTGACCGTCTTTGACCACACTCATTTTGTTGCGGGTCTTGCGGTTGAGCACGTCGAGGTCTTTGACATCGCGCACTGTCATGATGCCCATGCCGTAGGTGCCGTTATCCGCCTTGACGATGACGAACGGTTTTTCGTTGATGCCGTATTCTTTGTATTTGCGCTTGACCTTGGTGAGCAAGGCATCCACATTGGTCTTGAGGCAATCCATGCCAGTGCCTTCGGCGAAGTTGACTTCGCCGCACTGGTTAAACATGGGGTTGATGAGCCATGGGTCGATGCCCAACAACTTGCCGAAACGCTTGGAAACCTCTTCGTAGCACTCAAAGTGTTTGCTCTTACGGCGCACACTCCAGCCCGCGTGTAGCGGTGGCAGCAGGTGTTGCTCATGCAAGTCTTCCAAGATACCTGGCAAGCCTGCACTCAAATCGTTGTTGAGCAAAATCGTGCACGGGTCAAAGTCTTTCAACCCCAAGCGACGTTTGCTACGAATCACGGGCTCTAGCGTCACAACGTCGCCATTGGGCAACTCAATCGTGGTGTTTTCTTTGATCTCTGGGTTGATCGAACCCACGCGCACATTCAAGCCGGCCATGTGGAAGATGCGCTGCAGCTGCGCCACGTTGGACAAGTAGAAGGTGTTGCGTGTGTGGTTCTCAGGAATCAACAGCAGGTTGCGTGCTTCAGGGCAAATCTTTTCGATCGCGGCCATCGCGGCTTGCACGGCCAGAGGCAGCATCTCGGGCGTCAGGTTGTTCCAGCCGCCAGGGTAGAGGTTGGTGTCGACCGGCGCCAGCTTGAATCCTGCATTGCGAATGTCAACCGAACTGTAGAACGGCGGCGTGTGCTCCATCCACTCCAAGCGAAACCAGCGTTCGATGGCGGGCATGGAGTCGAGAATACGTTGCTCGAGTTCGTTGATGGGGCCGTTGAGGGCGGTGATGAGGTGGGGAACCATAGTGGCCTTGTATGTGGAGCGCAATTCTAGGACGTTGGGGTGACAGCGCCAGCTTCAAGCCGGCAAATGTCGCGCAGCAGACTATGTGCGGACTTCACCCTGCCCCAGCACCACGTACTTGAGCGAGGTCAGGCCCTCAATGCCCACAGGCCCTCGGGCATGGAATTTGTCGGTAGAAATGCCTATTTCAGCACCCAAACCGTATTCAAATCCATCCGCAAAGCGGGTGCTCGCGTTGACCATCACACTGGATGAGTCCACCTCGCGCAAGAAGCGCTGGGCGTGCATGTGGTCGCGGGTGAGGATGGATTCTGTATGGTGGCTGGAATAGTGGTTGATGTGGGCAATGGCCGCATCCAAACCGTCCACCACTTTGACGCTGATGATGGGGCCGAGGTATTCCTCAAACCAGTCTTGCTCGGTCGCGTCTGTGAGGTTCGCACCGTTGACGCTGGCCAAAATGGCCTTGGATTCGGGGCAGCAACGCATCTCAACGCCTTTGGCAGCGTAAATCGCGCCGATCTTGGGCAAGAACTCGGCCGCGACGCCACGGGCCACCACCAAGCTTTCGCTGGCGTTGCAAGGGCTGTACTTTTGAGTCTTGGCGTTGTCAGCCACGGTGACGGCCATGGCGATGTCGCAAGGGTCGTCCACATAGGTGTGGCAGTTGCCGTCCAAGTGTTTGATGACGGGCACTTTGGCATCGCGACTGATGCGCTCAATCAACCCTTTGCCGCCACGCGGAATGATGACGTCAACGTACTCAGGCATGGTGATGAGGTGGCCGACGGCTTCGCGGTCAGTAGTTTGCACCAGCTGCACGGCATCGGTTGGCAAACCGCTTTCGCTCAAAGCTTGTTGCACCAACTTCGCCAAGGCTTTGTTGGAGTCAATGGCTTCTGAGCCACCGCGCAAGATGCATGCATTGCCGCTCTTGATGGACAGTGATGCGGCTTCAATCGTGACGTTGGGGCGACTCTCAAAAATCATGCCAAACACGCCCAAGGGCACACGCATTTGCCCCACGCGGATGCCGCTGGGTTGCTGCTTCATGCCGATAATTTCACCAATCACATCGGGCATGGCGGCGAGTTGTTCGCAGCCTTGCGCACATGTTTCCAGCACTTGGGGGGTGAGCTTGAGACGGTCCACCATCGGGGCATCTAAGCCAGCGGCCACGGCACGCGCTAGGTCCTTGGCGTTGTCGATTTGCAGTGCGTCGATGTTGGCCCGCAGCAAAGCGGCGAGCTTGCGTAAAGCCGTGTTTTTTACTGCGGTGGAGGCCTTTGCCATGTGGGCAGAGGCGGCCTTGGCTTGGCGCCCAAGGGTCTGCATGTGTTCGGCAACGTTGAGAGTCGTCATGGTGTGTTTCCTAATTAAGCGTTGCGCGGCATACAAGCACGACACAAACGCATCGCCAACCGGTGCAGGGCTTGCCAGTTGTCAGCTGGCCATTCTGGTGTTTTGAGGCCTTTGACAATGCCATCGACTTGGTGGGCCGACTGCAACAATTTTTCGAGCGTACCCGTGCTCAGACGTGGCAGGACGCGCTCAAACAAGCGCTCGCGCGGGCCCCAAATGCGCTGCTCGCGCAAGGCCATAGGCAATGCCTTGCCGGAAGCCATCGCATCTTTGACGCGCTTCAAAGCGCGAATTTCTTCCGCCAGCGTGTAGTGCACCAGTACCTCGGCTTCGCCTTCCGCCTTCAGGCCATCCAGCATGCGTTGCACGCGCAGGGGTTGGCCACTCAGCACGGCCTCGGAGAGTTTGAAGACGTCATAGCGCGCCACGTTCAACACGGCGCGTTCGACTTGCTCAAAACTCAACTCTCCTGCTGGGTAGAGCAGCGCGAGTTTTTGAATTTCTTGGTGTGCCGCGAGCAAGTTGCCTTCCACGCGCTCAGCAAAAAATTGCAAGGTGTGCTGACCCGCCTCACCCTCGGCCACACGTTGCTGCTGCGCGCCTAGGCGTTGTGCAATCCAAGTGGGCAAAACGTGGCGTTCAATCGGATCAATCTGCACGCTGATGCCGTTGTTTTCGAGGGCGGCAAACCAAGCAGAGCTTTTGGTGGCTTTGTCGAGGCGCGGCAACAGCACCACGGTGAGCGTGCTGTCGTTTCCCACGGCCAACTCCGCGATGTGTTGCAAAGCGGTGCTGCCGTCTTTGCCAGGCTTGCCTGAGGGGATGCGAATTTCAATCAGTTGCTTGTCGGCAAACAAACTCATGGAGCCGCCTGCGGCCAAGACTTCGCCCCAATCAAAGTGGGCGCCTGCCACCGTGTACACGTTGCGTTCGGTGTATCCCTGCTCACGCGCAGTGGTGCGCAAGGCGTCTAGCGCCTCTTGCTGCAACAGGGGCTCATCCCCGTAAAAGGTGTACAGGCTGCGCAGGCCTTTGCTCGCTTGCGCTTGCAAATGGTTGGCAAATTGAACGCTGGCGACTTGCATGCTTAGATGTGACGAATCGCTGCCAAGCGACGTTGAATTTGCATCACCAAATCGTTTTCCATGTCGCGGTACAGCAAGCCTTCTTCCGACTCTTTGGACAAGGCGCCGGTTTCGTTGAAGTTGATGTCGCGGGTGAGCAAGATTTCTGTGTCGGGGATCAGTTCGATGCCATTGCGTGAACGGACGCGAAAGCGATAACGCATCCGCAGTTGAAACTCACGAATCGCCCCCGTCGAGGTACGGCCGACGACAACCTTTTCACGGAGCTCAAACAGTTGGTCAAACAAAACCTCGGCCCGCTCCGCTTGGCGCGCATCGGTGATGACTTCCACCTGCCCCGAAGACTCCAGGCTGCGCTTGAGCTTCAGGCCAAACGGCGACACCACAGGGATGCTGCTGAACAACGTGCTGAAGGCGTAGTTAGGTGGCTTGCGCAATTCAAAACCACAACCCGCCAGCCCCGCGGTCAGCAAGGAGAACATCAAGAAGGAGCGGCGCGTAGTCATGATCTGAACCTTTAAACGACGATGTTGACCAAACGGCCAGGCACCACGATAACCTTCTTCGGTGCAGCACCATCGGATTGCTTGATGAAGACCTCTGTGGCCAAAGCAGCTTGTTCGATTTGCTCTTTTGTCGCGGTCGCGCTGACCACGACTGAGCCACGCAGCTTACCGTTGATTTGAAGCATCAGCTCCAACTCGTCGCGCTCCAAGGCGGACTCATCCACCTCTGGCCAAGCGGTGTCGAGCAAGTCGCCATCGCGTGCCGCGAAACCCAGCTCAATCCACAAGTTCGCACTAATGTGTGGGCATGCAGGGTAGAGCATGCGCAACAACAACGACATGCCTTCGCACAACACAGCTTTGTCACTGTCGCTGCCGTTGGGTTTGAAGTCGTCCAGCGCGTTGAGCAACTTCATGCAACCCGACACCACGGTGTTGTATTGCATGCGGTCATAGTCATAGCTGACTTGTTTCAAGACCATGTGCATGTCGCGCCGCAAGTCGACCGCTTCTTTACTTGGTTTGCTCGCGTTGAGGCGGCTTGCCGTGGCGGTTTTGAGCGTGGCTTCGTGCTTGAACGCGAAGTTCCACACGCGGCGCAAGAACCGATAGCTCCCTTCCACGGATGCATCGTTCCACTCCAGCGTCGCTTCGGGCGGTGCGGTGAACATGGTGTAAAGGCGCGCGGTGTCGGCGCCATATTTTTTAATCAGCTCTTGCGGGTCCACGCCGTTGTTTTTGGACTTGGACATGGTGCCCACGCCTTCGTAGTCAATCGCTGTGCCCACGGGCAATTTGCCATCGCTGCTGTCGGCCTCGTTCTTGAGCTTGGCGCCCACGACTTTGCCCGTGTCGTCGAGCACATGCTCCACGTCATGGGGCCAGAAATAGTCTTTGCCACCTTTGGCCGTGCGACGCGAGTAGATATGGTTGAGCACCATGCCTTGCGTCAACAGCTGGGTAAACGGCTCGTCGATCTTGACCAGGCCCATGTCGCGCATGACCTTGGTCCAGAAGCGGGCGTACAACAGATGCAGGATCGCGTGCTCGATGCCGCCAATGTATTGGTCCATCGGCGCCCAGTACTGCGCACCGTCAGCCACCATCGCGTCGGCGTTGGTAGGGTCGCAATAGCGCATGAAGTACCACGACGAATCCACAAACGTGTCCATGGTGTCGGTCTCACGCCGGGCGGGTTTGCCGCAGACAGGGCAAGTCACACCCGCGTGGAAGCCTTCATGCTTGTGCAGTGGGTTGCCAGAACCGTCAGGGATGCAGTCTTGCGGCAGCACCACGGGCAGGTTTTTTTCGGGCACGGGCACCGCACCGTGCTCATCGCAATGGATGATCGGGATGGGCGTGCCCCAGTAGCGCTGGCGGCTGATGCCCCAGTCGCGCAAACGCCACGTGGTTTTCTTCTCGCCCAAACCTTTGGCTGCGAGCAACTCGGCCACCTGATTAACGGCGGCTTTTTGGTTCAAGCCATCGAGCTCACCTGAGTTAACGCACACGCAGTTTTGTTTGTCGCCGTACCACTCTTGCCACGCTTTGTCGTTGAAGCTTTGGTTTTTGACCGATACCACCTGCTTGATTGGCAAGTCGTATTTCAAAGCAAATGCGAAGTCGCGCTCGTCATGCGCAGGCACACCCATGACCGCGCCGTCGCCATAGGACATGAGCACATAGTTGCCCACCCACACCTCAACCTTCGCACCGGTCACGGGGTGCGTGACGAACAAGCCTGTCAGCATGCCCTTTTTCTCTTGCGTGGCCAGCTCGGCTTCGGTGGTGCCGCCGGTTTTGCACTCTTCAATGAATGCGGCCAAGGCAGGGTTGGAGGCTGCAGCGTGCGTAGCCAAGGGGTGCTCGGCCGCCACGGCACAAAAAGTCACGCCCATGAGGGTGTCGGCACGTGTGGTGAACACATACATCTTGCCGTCGCCAATCAGGTGGCCATCTGCGCCAGCAATGTCGTGCGTGAACGCAAAGCGCACACCCTCAGACTTGCCAATCCAGTTCTCTTGCATCAAGCGCACTTTGTCGGGCCAACCGTTCAAGGTCGCCTTCTCGTTGCCGATTTGGACATGGTCCAGCAGCTCTTGCGCGTAGGCGGTGATGTTCAGGTAGTAGCCGGGGATCTCACGCTTCTCAACCGGTGCGCCCGTGCGCCAACCTTTGCCATCAATCACCTGTTCATTGGCCAGCACGGTTTGGTCCACCGGATCCCAGTTGACGACCTGTGTCTTGCGGTAGGCGATGCCTTTTTCGAGCATCTTCAAGAACAACCATTGGTTCCACTTGTAGTAGGTCGGGTCGCAGGTGGCCACTTCGCGCGACCAGTCGATGGCCAAGCCCATCGCCTGCATTTGCTTCTTCATGTAGGCGATGTTTTCGTACGTCCACTTCGCGGGTGGCACACCATTTTTCAACGCGGCGTTTTCAGCGGGCAAACCAAAGGCGTCCCAGCCCATGGGCATCAACACATTGAAGCCCTTCATGCGCAAGTTGCGCGTGAGCATGTCGTTGATGGTGTAGTTGCGCACGTGACCCATGTGCAGCTTGCCGCTGGGGTAGGGCAGCATGGAGCAGGCGTAAAACTTTTTCTTGGACGCGTCTTCGGTGACGCGGTAGGCGTCGGCTTGGGTCCAAGCGGCCTGAACGGCGCGTTCGACCTCGGTGTGGTTGTATTTGTCTTGCATGGGATCAGTCAGAGAACCCCAGATAAACCGGGGAACAGCGCCTTAAAAAGCAAAGGCTGGAAATGCCTAGATTTTAGGGCTTGGTTGGGGGTGAATCAGGGGGTGTTTGAGGGCTGCTTGCGCTCAGTCACAAAGCCAATGCGGTTCATGCCAGCTTGCTGGGCAAGGCCCATAACTTCGACCACTTTGCCGTAGGGCACGCGCTCATCGGCCCGCAGCTGCACCTCGGGCAATGCGCCGTGATCCATGGCCAATGCTTGAGAGGCTTGGGCGTTCAGGCTACTTTTGAGTTCATCCAAAGTAATGGGTTTGTCGTCCAAATACACCTCGCCTTTGGCATTGATACCAAGCTTGACGAATCGGGGCGGCGCGCTGCTGGCTTGGGCACCTTCGGTTTTGGGTAAATCGAGCTTGAGCGAACTGACCATCAAAGGGGCGGTGATGATAAAGATGACCAGCAAGACCATCATCACATCGACCAAAGGCGTGACGTTGATGTCGCTCATAGGTGTTTGACCCGGCGTGCGCTCAAAACGACCGAAGGCCATCAGAGCTCTCGCAGGTCGTGGGCAAAGCCTTCCAGCTCTTGCTCCAAACGGTTGATGATGCGGCCCATCACGTTAAAGGCCAACACGGCGGGCAAAGCCACGGCCAAGCCCGCGGCGGTCATGACCAACGCCTCACCCACAGGGCCTGCCACCCGCTCAATCGTGAGCTGCCCCGCGGTAGCGATGCTGGTGAGGGCGTGATAAATGCCCCACACCGTACCCAGCAAACCGACGAACGGTGCGGTAGAGCCCACGGTGGCCAACAACACTTGGCCCGACTGCAAATGGTGCAACACACCATGCAAGGCATCGCGCAACACGCGGGTGCGTTGCGCCGACACATCCCCTTGCGCGCCCAATGTGCCCGGCATGAGCTGCTGATTGGCTTGGGCCAATGGCAGCAATACCGCGGCGCGTTCAATCGATGCCAAGGCTTGGATGCCTTGTTGCACATCACGCGCTTGCCAAAAAGCTGCCTTGCCATGCGCCATATCCGCGCTCACACGGTGCAGCAGCCAAGCTTTGTAAAAAATCACGGCCCAGCTGGCCACCGACATGGCGAGCAACACCAAAACCAGGGTGACGCTGAGCGCGTCACCTTGCAGGGCGGCAGCGAAGAAGTCCATGCTGTTTAACGCAGGTTCAACACGTCAAACATGTCGAACAAGCCTTTGCTCTTGCCCGCCAAAAAACTGGCTGCGCGCAGGCTGCCTTGGGCATACGTGGAGCGGCTGGATGACTTGTGCGTCACCTCAATGCGCTCGCCGGTGCCAGCAAACAGCACGGTGTGGTCGCCCACGATGTCGCCGCCACGGATGGTGGCAAAACCAATGCTGGAGGGGTCGCGCTCGCCGGTGTGGCCATAGCGCTCATACACAGCACAGTCTTTGAGGTCACGGCCCAGTGCCTCGGCGATCACTTCGCCCATCTTGAGCGCGGTGCCTGAAGGTGCATCGACCTTGTGGCGGTGATGGGCTTCGATGATTTCAATGTCGTAGCCCGTCGGCATGGCTTGTGCGGCCATCTGCAAAAGCTTCAAGGTCACGTTCACGCCCACACTCATGTTGGGCGCCATGACGATGGCGATGTCCTTGCCCGCCTCGGCGATTTCTGCCTTTTGCGCATCCGTAAATCCGGTTGTGCCGATGACCATTTTGACGCCCAATTCGCGGCAAATTTTCAAATGCGCGAGCGTGCCTTCAGGGCGCGTGAAGTCAATCAACACGCGGCTGTTTTGCAAAGCTTTGCGCACATCGGCTTCGATGTTCACGCCACTGGCTTGACCCAAGAAACCTGTTGCATCGTTGCCAATGGCGGGGCTCGATGGCACATCCAATGCGCCCGTCAATTGGCACGTCGGATCATTACGGACAGCCTCAATCAGCATGTGTCCCATGCGGCCGCTGGCGCCCGCGATGGCGACTTTCAAAATATCAGGAGTTTGAGCCATGGCGTTTCGGCGCTTTCAAAATCAACGGGCCGACTCGAGCGGCGGGTAGGTGACGGGTACGGCTGGTGCCGCATCTGACACGGCGCCAACGGCAAAGGCGGGTTTGGCAGGGAACTTAGCCAAGTCCGCCTCCGTCGCCTTCAACTCTGGCATGACGGTAGGTGAACGACGGCGATCAAGACTGGCGGCAAACTCTGCCTCAGTCGGCAAGGGGTCGCCTTCTATGCGGTCGAGGGTGTCATTTTTGAAAAACACGCTGATGCGTCGTTGCTGCGGCTCTGAGCCTTGGCGCCGGATACTGAAGGCGTAATCCCAGCGATCGGCATGGAACACATCGCTCACGAGCGGCGTCCCCAAAATGTCGCGCACGGCCTGGCGCGGCATACCCGCGCGCAGCGCTTGCACCTGCTCACGAGAAACAAAGTTGCCTTGAACAACCTCGGGGCGATAAATCAGATTGGAACAAGCACCCAGGCCCAAGCTTGCGGTGACGCAAACAACGGCCATGAGGTGGCGCTGTTGACGCAAAGATTGGAAGGCGTTTCGACAAGATTCAAGCATGGTGTGAAAGGCCGAAAAAGGCGTAGAGGCTAGGACCGCTTGATTGTAGCGGTGGGGCTATTTGCTGGCCATGGCGCGCTGATGCCGCGCAATGAATTCTTGGTAGGTGTCGATGCCGCGCAACTGCAAAATTGAGTTACGAACGGCTGCCTCCACCAACACCGCGATGTTGCGGCCTGCCACCACCTGAATCACCACCTTACGTACCGGCACGCCCAGCACGTCTTGTGTGAGCGGCTCGTGTGGCAAGCGCTCGTAGTCACGCTCAAGAGTTTCTTTGCGGACCAAGTGAACAATCAACTTCAATCGCATCTTGCGACGCACCGCGGTCTCACCAAAAATGGCACGAATGTCTAGCAAGCCAATGCCCCGCACTTCAAGCAAGTTTTCTAGCAGCTCTGGACAGCGACCTTCAATCGTTGTTTGGTTGATGCGATACAGGTCCACCGCATCGTCAGCTACCAAACCGTTGCCACGCGAAATCAGTTCAAGGCCCAGCTCGCTCTTACCCAAGCCAGACTCGCCCGTGATCATCACGCCCAAGCCCAAAATATCCATGAATACGCCGTGCATGGTGGTGCGATCGGCAAAGTGCTTGGACAAATAAGCGCGCAACAAGTCAATGGCAAAGGCCGATGACTCCTGGGTTGCAAACAATGGGATTTGTGCGCGTTCGCACATGGCAATGAGCGCCTCGGGCGCTTCTTGCCCATCTGCCAAGACCACCACTGGCGTGAAGACATTGACGTTTTGAAAAGTCTAGGCACCTCTTATCGTGCGTTGGTACTTGGTGCCTCGGGTGCGCTGGGGCGTGCTTTTGTAGAGGCCTTGCAGGCCGATGTGGCATGCGCCGAAGTGGTCGGCCTGTCGCGGAGCTCGCACCCTGCCTTCCGTTTAGAAGATGAAGCCAGCATGGCGGCTGCGGTGGCTTCATTGCAAGGCCCGTTTCACCTCATCATCGACGCAACAGGCTCGCTCACGATAGATGGGCAGGGGCCAGAAAAACACATGGGCGCACTCAATGCCGCGCAACTGGCCCGTGCGTTTGAGGTCAACACCATTGGCCCTGCGTTGTTGCTCAAACACTTTGTGCCTTTGCTGGTCACAGAGCAGCGCAGCATCTACGCCAAGCTGTCGGCCCGCGTGGGCAGCATCAGCGACAACCGCAAAGGCGGTTGGTATGGCTACCGCGCAGCCAAAGCCGCTTTGAACATGGTGCTGCAAACCGCAGCGATCGAATCTGCGCGCAAACGTCCGCAGATGTTGATCGCTGCTATGCAGCCGGGTACGGTTGCGTCAAGTTTGTCAGCGCCGTTTGTGGCGGCGCAAGACTGCCTCACGCCCGCGCAATCGGTGGCAGGTTTGCTCAATGCGTTGGATGTGTTGCCCGCGCAAGCCGCCGCGCACTTTGTGGATTACACAGGCGCAGCGATTGCTTGGTAGGCGCGTGGCTTAGGCCATGCCTTGATGGCGCAGCAAAGCATCCAGCTTTGGTTCGCGGCCACGGAAGGCTTTGAACGATTCCATGGCGGGGCGGCTGCCACCGACTTCCAAAATCGTTTCGCGGTAGCGGCGGCCTGTTGCGATGCTGGGCTCGCCATCAGCGCCGGCGGTTTCTTCAAAGGCGGCGTAGGCATCGGCGCTCAGCACCTCGGCCCATTTGTAGCTGTAATAGCCCGCCGCATAGCCGCCAGCAAAGATATGGCTGAAGGTGTGCAGCGAGCGGCCCCATGCAGGGCTTTGCAACACGGCTACTTCGGCGCGCACATCGCGCAGCACTTGCATGAAGTCTTGGGCTTTATCGCCGTCGGAGTGCAGCAGCATGTCCACAAGCGAGAACTCAATTTGGCGCAGGGTTTGCAAACCGCTTTGGAAGTTTTTGGCGGCGAGCATTTTGTCGAACAGTGCGCGTGGCAAAGGCTCGCCTGTATCGACGTGCGAAGTCATGTGGCGCAACACCGACCATTCCCAGCAGAAGTTTTCCATGAACTGGCTGGGCAGCTCGACCGCATCCCACTCCACGCCGCTGATGCCAGACACATCGCGCTCATTGACTTGCGTGAGCATGTGATGCAGGCCGTGCCCGCATTCGTGGAAGAGGGTGATGACGTCATCGTGCGTGAGGAGCGGTGGCTTGCCACCCACGCCTTCGGCGAAGTTGCACACGAGGTGCGCCACAGGTGTTTGAAGGGTGTTGGTGTCGGGGCGCAACCATCGCGCACGCACATCGTCCATCCATGCGCCGCCGCGTTTGCCGGCGCGTGCGCCTGGGTCGAGGTAGAACTGTCCCACTAATTCAGGCGGCAAGCCGCCGTCGCGGGTTGCTTGCGAATGACGTTCAATGCGATAGAACTCCACCGCAGGATGCCACACGGGCGCGTTGTCGCGGCGGATGCTCACTTCAAACAAAGTTTCAACGATTTTGAATAAACCGGCCAATACCTTGGGCGCAGGGAAGTACGGTTTGACTTCTTGCTCGCTGAACGCATAACGCGCTTCTTTGAGCTTCTCGCCGACGTAGGTCCAGTCCCAAGCCTGTGGGTCTTTCAGGTTCAGATGCTCAGCGGCAAAGGCGCGCATTTCGGCCACGTCTTGTTCCGCGTAGGGGCGCGCGCGGTGCGCTAAGTCACGCAAAAATCCCATCACCTCATTCGGCGACTTGGCCATCTTGGTCGCCAGCGATACCTCCGCGTAGGTGGTGTAGCCCAAGAGTTGTGCTTCTTCTTGACGCAGGGCCAAAATTTCTTTCAACCACGGCGTGTTGTCTTGTTCGCTTTTGCCGGCTTGCACGGCGGCGGATTGGTCAGAGGCGCGTGTGGCGTAAGCGCGGTAGATGGTTTCGCGCACTGCCGAGCTGTGTGCAAACTGCATGATGGGCAGGTAGCAAGGCATTTTCAAGTTCAGTTTGTGGCCAGCAACGCCATCTTTTTCTGCAGCAGCGCGCGTGGTTTGCAGCACGTCGTTTGGCACACCGGTCAGATCTTCAGGGGTGACGATGGCAGACCATTGGTCGGTGGCATCCAGTACGTTCTCGCTGAACTTTTGGCTCACCTCGGCTTGGCGCTCTTGAATCGTCGCAAAGCGTTCTTTGTGTGCACCCACCAGCTCAGCGCCCGACAACACAAAGTTACGTATGGCCAAGGTATGGGCGTGTTTTTGCTCGACATTTAAGCTATCGACGGGAATCGCTTTGTACTTGGCGTACAAACGCTCGTCGGCCCCTAGGCGAGTGAAGAATTCAGTCACGCGCGGCAGTGCTTCTGTGTAGGCGGCACGCAGCTCGGGCGTGTCGGCTACCGAATGCAAATGGCTCACAGCACCCCAAGCACGGCCTAGCTTTTCGGTAGCCACGTCCAGCACGCCTGCAATCGCACGCCACTCGGCTGGGAAGTCGGTCGCCGTCACTTGCTCAAGTGCAGCCTCTGCCGCTGGCAAAAGTTGGTCGAGAGCGGGTGCAATGTGCGCAGGTTGGATGACATCGAACAGCGGGTGGTCGCTGAAGTCTAGAAGCGGGTTGGTGAGTGCGGTGTTGGATGTCATCGTGATTTACTTATTAAGCGTGTTGCTTCTCAGATAAGGCGCGTTGCGCCGATTCCAAGGTGTTGACCAACAACATGGTGATGGTCATGGGGCCTACGCCGCCAGGCACGGGGGTGATGTAGCTGGCGACCTCTTTCACGCCGTCAAAGTCCACATCACCGCAGAGCTTGCCTTCGTCATTGCGGTTCATGCCTACGTCCAACACGACAGCGCCTGGTTTGACCATGTCGGCGGTCAGCACATTGCGCTTGCCCACAGCCGCCACGATCACATCAGCTTGCAAGGTCATGGCTTTCAAGTCCTTGGTGCCGCTGTGGCAAATGGTAACGGTGGCGTTTTGTTGCAAGAGCATTAAGGCCATGGGCTTGCCCACGATGTTGCTGCGGCCAATGACCACGGCGTGTTTGCCTTTGAGTTGATAGCCAATGCTCTCGAGCATCTTCATGCAGCCGTAGGGCGTGCAAGGCCAGAAGCCGGGCATACCTGTCATCAACGCGCCCGCGCTGGCGATATGAAAACCGTCCACATCTTTGGCGGGGCTGATGGCTTCAATCACTTTTTGTGCGTCGATGTGAGCCGGCAAGGGCAGTTGCACCAAGATGCCGTGGATGCTGTCATCGTTGTTCAGTGCTTCCACGCGGGCTAGCAACTCAGCCTCAGTCATATTGAGCTCATACTTTTCAAGCACCGAGTGCAAGCCTGCGTCTTCACAGGCTTTCACCTTGTTGCGCACATACACCTGGCTGGCTTGGTTGTCGCCAACCAACACCACGGCCAAGCCCGGCGTGAGACCTTGGGCTTTGAGCTTGACCGTGTCCGCAGCCACCTGGGCGCGCAGTTGTTTGGAGAGGGCGTTGCCGTCGATCAGTTGTGCAGTCATGGTGTGTATACAGAGGAGAGTTTGAATTGAAAACGCCCGTGATGAACGGGCGTCGAAGGTGTTGGCAAAACGCGTGCGTCTCGCTTGCGTTTAAGGCTTGGCGGCGTTTTGTCCGAGGGCCGTTTTCAGCAAGTCGGCCACAGTGTTGGCGTTGAGCTTTTCCATGATGTTGGCGCGGTGCGCTTCCACGGTTTTGATGCTGATGCCTAAGTCGTCTGCGATTTGCTTGTTCAAGCGTCCTGCCACGATGCGTTCCAACACTTGTGCTTCGCGGGTGGTCAACTTGGCCAGCAGAGCGTCGCGGCTGGCAGCTTGTTGGTAGTCCGCAAAAGATTCGGTGGCTTGGGCCAGCATCCGTTCAACCAAGGTCACCAATGCGATTTCATCGAAAGGTTTCTGGATGAAGTCCATGGCACCTTTTTTCATGGTGTCCACGGCCATAGGTACGTCGCCGTGCCCCGTGATAAACACGATGGGCAGGGGCGACTTGCGCTCTACCAATTTGTCTTGTAACTCTAAGCCTGTCATGCCACCCATGCGGATGTCGACGATCAAGCAAGCAACCTCACGTTGGTCGTAACGGCTCAGAAAAGTTTCAGCTGAATCGAAGCAGCGAACTCGGTAGTCCTTGCCCTCTAACAACCATTGCAGTGAATCGCGAACGGCCTCGTCGTCATCAACAACGTAAACCGTACCTTTTTTGGGAATCAAACTCATCAAAAAACTCCAACCTATCGGACCGGTATCCAAAAGGAAAATCGGCAGCCCGTTATTTCTGCGCCATTGTAGAGGTTCTCCGCTTTCATCCGTCCTTGGTGGGATTCGACGATGGAACGGCACAAATTAAGACCAATTCCCATGCCTTCGGGTTTGGTCGAAAAGAAAGCTTCAAACAAACGTTCCAGCACTTCCGGAGGCAAGCCGCGCCCCGTGTCAGTGACAGAAAACTCAAGCACTGCTTGACCCTCCTCGGTGCGCGGTAACACCTTCAGCTCCACCTCTCGTTGGGTCAAGGGGCGCTGAGCGAGGTCGATTGACTCGGCGGCATTGCGCATCAAATTGACCAATACTTGTTCAATCAAAATGGGATCGACGGTGAGGGTGGGCAAGCGTGCCGCCAACACTTGGTTCAGGCGTATGCGGCGGCGGCGCATCTCAATGCCCGCCAGCTCGACCGCTTCGGCCACCATGGTCGCCACATCAGCGCGGCTGCGGTTGGGCTCACTGCGCTTCACGAAGCTGCGAATGCGCTGGATGATTTGCCCCGCGCGCTGCGCTTGGTGGGCTGTTTTCTCCAGCGCCTTGAGTAACTCTTCTTCACTCAAATTGTTGGCTTTGATGCGAGACACCATGCCGCTGCAATAGTTATTGATGGCCGTGAGGGGTTGGTTTAATTCGTGTGCCACGCTGGATGCCATCTCGCCCATGGTGATGAGGCGACTGGCCGATTGCGCGCGCTCGGCCTGCATATGGGCTTGTTCTTCCGCTTGTCGGCGTGGGGTGATGTCTGTCGCAATCACCATTTGCGCTAAGCGACCATCGACCCAATTTAGATAGCGTGATCGGACTTCGAGCCATTTGTCGAGTTCAGGCAAGTAGATTTCAGCGTTTTCAGCCTTCGTTTCGGTGATGCCGTCGGTGGGTAAGCCCATCAATGCATCGTCTTGGTCTTGTGCATCGTCTGCGGCAGCTTCGGATGTCACGGAGGTGCGTGGTTGGCCCGCTTGTGTAACCAAACCCAAATGGCCTTCTGTGGTGGCGTTGAACCATTGGCGATACAGCTTGTTGGCAAACAGCAACTCTTTGCTGCCCAAGGGGGCCACCGACACGGAGGCATCCAAACCTTCGAGCACTGTGGTGAATCGGTCATGTGCGGCAGAGAGTTGTTCGCGTACGCGGTTGGGCTCTGTGATGTCTGTCATCGACGTCATCCAACCGGTTTGTTGCCCGCGCGCATCGACGAGTGGGGATACATACAAACGCGCATCAAACAGTTCGCCAGTTTTGCGTTTGACGCGGACTTGAAAACCACTGCTGGTGGTGTCGCCCTTGAGCTCTTGACTGAGCTTTTGCTCTAAGCTGGCCTTATCTTCCTCTGGCCAGTAGGGAAAGGGAG
>CAIODK010000092.1 GCA_903856995.1 uncultured Burkholderiales bacterium | reverse complement strand
TTTGGATGAGGGCAGTTCGGTCAGCCAAATTTCCAAAGTGAAAATTGGTGGTTCAGGATTCACAACCGGTGATACGGTCACTGCCACCATCAATGGCACGACTATTACAACCGACGCCACCACAGCGGTAACTACCGCTGCAACCATGGCCACGGCATTGATGACGGCTATTAATGCCAAGGTTTCTGCCAGTATTGCTTTGGACGCTAACCCAGCTACTTTGGCCTCTGCCAAAACCCATATGAGCAATTTGATTGCTTATATTGATCCCAATGATCCGACTGCCGTCTTGGTTCAGTCAAAAGTGCCTGGTTCTCCTTTCGTCATGTTGGGTGCTACCGCGCTCGACCCATTGCAAACAGTCTCCATGGGCACTGTGCGCGAAAACAGTTTTGGCAGCAACCAAATCACTGGCATCGTGGCCGCCAATGAATCTTCAAGCGAGGCGCGAACGGTTTACGGTACGGTCCGCATGATTGCAGAACCCGCGAACTTGCCAGCTTTGCCTTCTACAGATGGCAAAGCGCCTAACCTGACCGGTGTGTCTGGTAAGCCCATCAGCATCAACACGGGTGACGACGGCTTCAGCAGCGCCAGTAATTTTGCAGACCTTGGCTTCTCGGTTGGCAGCTTTGGTGGACGCTCTAGTTCTGACATGGACCCACCGCGGGTCGGTCGTCTGGCCTTCCAGGTCGGTTCGTCCGCACGCCAAATGGTGACCATCGATTTGGCCGACTTTGGTAAAGGCGGCTCCATCACAGGTGAGATTACCGGTGACGTGGACCAAGCCGTAGAAGACCGTGGTGTGCGCATCAACACCCGCGACGGTGCAACTGCTGTTTTGAATTTGCTCGACGAGTCCATGGACAAGGTCAACGCCACACGCGCCACCATGGGTGCGGTGATGAACCGACTGGACCACGTGATCAACAACTTGACCAACGTGTCGATGAACATGTCTGCGTCTCGCAGCCAGATCGAAGATGCAGACTACGCGTCTGCTTCGACCGAATTGGCCAAGACGCAAATCATGCAGCAAGCCGCCACAGCGGTGCTGGCGCAAGCCAACACCAGCCAGCAGTCGGTGCTCAAACTCTTGGGTGGTTAATGGCAGCCACTAGTCCCACGCCCCTTCCAAAGGGCCCCAACTGCTGGGAGTGTCGCTACATGGCGATCACGTGGGATGTGCGCATGCCTTACGGCTGCAAGCTCATGGGGTTTCGCTCGAAGGTCGTGCCTTCACTTGAGGTGTTGCGCACGGACGGGCGGTTTTGTGGCGGTTTTTCGCCTAAGCCACCTCGCACAGACGCCCAAAAAGTATCTAAAAAGCCTGTCGGCAACTCGTCGCAGCGTCGAGAAACCGACCCTCGCAGGCCTGTTCACCACATAAATGTAATTACATAGGTTGCAAAACAACCTGGCACGCACCTTGCATAACAGTCTTACCTTTATTTCGGACTGTACTCAAAGTGAATGCTTCTTCTGTCAACGTAATTCATGCCGTGTGGTTGGACCCTTTCAGTCCGATCGATGCCGCAGAACGCGCCCAGCTGGATGCCGCAGGTATCAGTCTGGAAACTGTCTCAACCTTGGGCGACCTCACGCTGGCTTTGCGCCGTGCG
>CAIODK010000091.1 GCA_903856995.1 uncultured Burkholderiales bacterium | reverse complement strand
CCATCAGCCGGGTGTTTCACAACCGTCTGGCCATCGACATGCCTCTGCAGACCGACCCCACCGTGATTTACGGCATGTTTGACGCCTTCGACGGCAACCTCCGCCGTGCCGACTTGCGAGCCGACCACCCTTGGAACACCTACACCCGCAAAGGCCTGCCGCCCACGCCCATCGCCATGCCTGGTCGCAATGCGTTGAAGGCTGCCGTGCAGCCAGCCACCAGCCATGCGCTGTACTTTGTGGCCAAGGGTGATGGCACCAGTTACTTCAGCGCCACGCTGGACGAGCACAACGCCGCCGTGAATCGTTACCAACGACAGGCAAAATAGCGGGCTATGACAAAAACAGGTCTGTTCATCAGTTTTGAGGGCATCGACGGGGCGGGTAAATCCACGCACATCGATGGCTTGGCCGCCGCTTTCAAGGCGCAAGGCCGCCACGTCACCCTGACCCGCGAGCCCGGCGGCACGCCACTGGCTGAGAAACTACGCGAGATGGTGTTGCACGACGCGATGGATGCGCTGACCGAGTCCCTGCTGATCTTCGCCGCCCGTCGTGACCACCTGCAAAACGTGATCGAGCCAGCCTTGGCGCGTGGCGATGTGGTCCTGTGCGACCGCTTCACCGACGCCACCTTTGCCTACCAAGGCAGTGGCCGTGGCTTTGATTTGGCCGTATTGCAGCAACTCGAGCATTGGGTTCAGGGCTCACATCAACCCGACGTGACGGTGTGGTTTGAACTCGACCCTGCCATTGCCGCTGTGCGCCTAGCGGGTGCCCGCGTGCCCGACCGTTTTGAGGCGCAACCTGTTGAGTTCTTCCAAAAAGTGTCTGACGGCTATGCGGCCCGAGCCCAAGCCGATGCGCCACGCTTTGTGCGCCTAGACGCCGCCCAAACCCGCGAAGCCGTGTGGCAGCAACTGCACCACCACTTTGTGCAGCGCGGCTGGTTGAATGCTAGCGCCGCATGACCGAAGCCACCACACACGCTAGGCCCGCGCTGAGCCCTTGGCTGCAAGGTCAGCTCACCACGCTGCTAGAACGCCGCGGCCACGCCTGGCTCCTGCAAGGCCCCTCGGGCCTTGGCCAATACACACTGGGCCTTGAGCTGGCCCGTGCTTGGCTATGCGATGCCCCCACGCCCCAAGGCGCTTGCTACCAATGCCCCAGTTGCCACGCGGTCGATGTACGCACCCATGCCGACCTGTGTAGCCTCATGCCTGAGACCTTGGCGCTCGAGCTCAACTGGCCGTTGGACGAGAAAACCCAAAAAGACCTCGACGACAAAAAACGCAAGCCCAGCAAAGAAATACGCGTCGAAGCCGCGCGCAACATGGTCAGCTTTAGCCAACAAACCCGATCGGGTGGCTCCACCAAAGTCGTGTTTGTCTACCCAGCCGAGCGCATGAACCATGTGACGGCCAACACCATCCTCAAAACCCTCGAAGAGCCGCCAGGCGAATGTCGCTTCGTGCTCGCCAGCGAAGCCGCCCACCAGTTGCTGCCCACCATCCGAAGCCGCTGCCAAACCCACACCATGGTGTGGCCCACCGAGGCCCAAGCCCTGACCTGGCTGCAAAGCCAAGGTGTACCCGCCGCAGATGCGGCTGTGCTGCTACGCGCTGCGGGTGGCCGCCCTGAGGACGCCCTCAACTTAGCCAATGCAGGACTTAAAGCGTCCTACTGGGCCGGTTTACCCAAAGCCGTGCTGCGCGGCGATGTAGGTGCGGTGTCAGACGCCACGCCTTCACAAGCCATTGCCATGCTTCAAAAAATATGCCACGACCTGTTGGCCGTGCGCACCGGTGGTGAACCACGATTCTTCATGGCCCCCGATTTGCCTGCAGCAGGCACTGTCAACTCGCTCACCCAATGGTCCAAAGACCTGATGGACTCGGCGCGCACCTCCGAACACCCCTACAACGCGGGCTTGATGTTCGAGGCCTTGGTGGCACGGGCGCAGACGGCTTTACGGGCCAAAGACTAATTTTCTTTCTGATTGACCCATGTTTACCGACTCCCACTGCCACCTGAACTTCCAAGAGCTGGCTGACAACATCCTCTCCATCCGTGACGACATGGCCAAAGCCCAAGTTACTCGGGCGTTGGTCATCAGCACCACGCTCGAGCGCTTCCCTGAGGTCCATGGCTTGGCGACACGCTTTGATAATTTCTGGGCCACCGTGGGCGTCCACCCAGACAACGAAGGCGTGCAAGAACCCACCTTGGACGACTTGCTCAGCCGCGCCAAACTCCCCAAAGTGGTGGGCATTGGCGAAACAGGCCTCGACTATTACCGCTTGGGCGAGCGAACCATCGCCGACATGGAATGGCAGCGCAACCGCTTTCGGATCCACATCCAAGCTGGGCAACAGACCCAACTGCCCTTGGTCATCCACACCCGCAGCTCATCGGCGGACACCGTGGCGATCTTGAAAGAGCAGGGCGAAGACGGCTCGGCGGGCAGTGCAGGCGGCGTGTTTCACTGCTTCACTGAAACCGCAGAAGTGGCCCGTGCTGGTTTGGACCTCGGGTTGTACATCTCGTTTTCTGGTATCTTGACCTTCAAAAACGCCCAAGACCTGCGCGATGTGGCCAAATTTGTCCCCTTAGATCGCCTTTTGATAGAAACCGACAGCCCCTATTTAGCCCCCGTGCCGTACCGCGGCAAGACCAATAACCCGTCCTATGTGCCCTTCGTCGCCAAACAAATTGCCGAGATCAAAGGCATGCCCGTTGAAGCCATTGCCGAGATCACCAGCCGTAACTTTGACCAACTTTTCAGCGCTGTTTTGTCATGAGAATTTACTTTAAGTATTTTTTATATCTATATGTTTTCATTGGGTATTCACTCACCAGCGCAGGCTCTTATAACGATTTCCTGTCCGCCATTCACTTTGACAGACCTGACGTCATTCAAAAGCTCTTAGACCGTGGGTTTGACCCCAACACCCCCAACGAAAAAGGGGTTCCCAGCCTCCTTTGGGCCATCCAATCTGAGGCTCCCAAGTCAGCCATGCTGTTGGCCAAACAACCCAAAATCAAACTCAACGCCGAAAACCAGTTGGGCGAGACAGCCTTGATGATGGCAGCCATCAACAACCAGCTTGAATTGGCAAAACTACTGATTGAGCAGGGCGCAGACGTCAACAAACCGGGCTGGACGCCTCTGCATTACGCCGCCACACGCGGTCATCGCGAGATGATGCGTTTGCTTCTTGACCACGAGGCCTACATCGACAGCGAGTCACCAAACGGCACCACGCCGTTGATGATGGCAGCGTACTCAGCATCACCCTTGGCCGTGAAACTCTTGCTTGAGGAAGGTGCAGACCCCACCTTGGCCAACCACGGCAATGCAACCGCCTTGGATCTAGCGATCAAGGGAGACCACCAGCAAAGTGTGTTCTACATCCGTGCCTTTATCCAATCCTGGTTCATCCAGAACCCAATCAAAGAATAGGGCACATACAAGCCTGAAGACAGAGCTGCATTCACGTGCAGTTTTTCTGATCTTCTTAACTTTACATAATATACATCGTATGAAGTTACGGGAGTCAGTGCGGCTTGAAACGAGGGTCGTGTAAGGCTAGGCGTTTGGCCAAGGCAACGCCTACCAGCTTTGAGCCCAGGATGTTCACATGGTTGTTATCCCTGAACAGGATGCGACCGTCAATGGCCATACGGCAAACGGCGTCGTCGCAAAACAAATCATCCAAATAGATCAAGTGCACATGCGGGTTTGATTTATCGGCGGCTTCCAGCATGGGTACATACGAGGTCAGCATTTGTCGATACGACTGACTGGATTCATCGCAATAACTCAAACGCGACAAAGGATGGCTGAACTTGCAACGCTGTGGGTCAAACCCAAACTTAGGCGTGTCATCCGTCAGATACACGCGCTTGCCTGCGGACGTGAGCAATTGGGTTGTTTTGTTCAATCCCGCCTCAAAGGCAAGGCGTTCATCTGAAGTCAAAGGTGCGACAGCCCACATCGATGTCAAAAGCACATGTTTGATGTGCGGGTCGTTGACCAAACTTTGAAAAATCTCTGTGTATTCAGCTGATCCCGTGAATGGAAGCTCACTGCGTGGATAAACAGCAATATTCAAATCGGGCAAAGACTCGGCCAAACCTAAAAGCAAATGCTCAGCGTGACTGTCACCGACGATGACCAAATCAATCGGCACGTGTTGCTTGGTTTGAAAGCAACGCACCAAATCACCCCACTTCTCAGATTTAGCCTTCACACGCGCATCCGCACAAGGAAAGAAATGTTTGGCGTAGTACGCATGAAAGGCCTCGTGGCCAATATCACCCACATTGGCTTCAACTTGCGACTTCATGATGGGCCGATCTGGGTACCCGCCCGCATTTTTGCAGGCCAAGCCCACATAGCCAAGAACGGCCATCGCCAAGATCAGTAGCGGTGTTCTGAGCGCGCTCTTCCAGCCAAAACGGATTGGCTTTTCGATCCAGACATAGGTTCCCCACGCCAACAGCGCTGCCAATGACACAGCACCCAAGCGGACTGTGATGCTGGGCGTTGCCCCCTCCACGATGCGCGCAAAGGCCAACGCGGGCCAATGCCACAGATACAGCGGATAGCTGATCGCCCCAACCCAAACCATGGCAGGGTTTGAGAACAACACACGGTTGCACCAAGCCGTTGGCCCCGCATAAATCAGCAGCACAGCACCTAGCACTGGCATCAAAGCCCAACCGCCCGGGAAGGCTTTTTTGCTGTCAATGACGTACACCGCAGCCAACAACAAAAACACAGCCAATCCGCTGATCAAGTTGGCGCGCTGGTGCGCCTTCGGGTGACGGCCCAGATGCAAGGCCAGCCAAGCACCCGCAGACAGCTCCCAAAAACGTGTGAGCGGCGAATAAAAGTCGTGCGTCAAATCAAGCTGCGATTGGTAGATATTCCAAACCAATGAAGCGGTGGTCAGCAACGCCACGAGAGGTAAACGCAGGGCTTTGAACCGCCAAAAGACCCACAAGATCACGGGCCAAACGATGTAGAACTGTTCCTCAATCCCAAGCGACCAGAGGTGCAGCAGCGGCTTGGTGTCGGCGGCGTTGTCAAAGTACCCTGCTTCGCGCCACAAAATGAAGTTCGACAAGAACAAGGTTGCGCGAAAGATGTGGCTGCCCAAGCGACGGAAATCGTCATTGAACAAGAAGAACCAGCCAAAGGCATACGACGTGGTCAACACCGTGACCAACGCTGGGAAGATGCGTTTGACGCGGCGTGCGTAAAAACTGGCGAAGCTGAAGCACGATGATTCAAGCTCTTTGAAGATGATGCCGGAAATCAAGAAGCCAGAAATCACGAAGAACACATCCACCCCCACAAAACCACCGGGGATGAAGCGGGGAAACGCATGAAAAATCAGGACGGAGGTGACCGCAAATGCACGCAGGCCATCGATGTCGGAGCGATAAGGGAGATGCATCTCAAGCTCCGTGATTTAGTGGTCGCCGTGCGCCCACAGGAGCAAGGCGTCTCTGCCCTCCACCACCAGATTAATCTTTTTCCCCACAGGCAAACACAGCTTGGTCTGCACGTGGCCAAACGGCAAATCAGTCAACACAGGGGCTTTGATTTGCATGCGCAGCCAATCGACCACACTTTGGAGCTTGAAGCCTTTGTCATGCGGCGTCAGTTTGTAGTTGTTGAATTGACCGAACACGACGGCCTTTTGCTGCGCCAACACGCCGGCGTGGAGCAACTGGGTCAGCATCCGTTCAATGCGGTACGGATGCTCGCCCACGTCTTCGAGGAACAGCACACCACCTTTGATCTGCGGGAAATAAGGCGTGCCCAGCAGAGAGACCAAGACCGATAGGTTGCCCCCCCAGAGCACGGCGTCATGCGCCCACACACCGAGGCGGCGCTGGGCGTTGGCCGTGGCGCAACCGCTCGAGAAATGCCAGCCCGCGCCCTCGCCCTGCCCGCTGACCATGTCGTCAAAGCAGGCTTCCATGATGTCATCGGGTGCTTCAGCACCAAAGTCTTCACCCACGGCAGGGCCGGCCCAAGTGACCGCGCCCGTCTTGGCGAGCAAGGCGCTTTGGAAAGCCGTGAAGTCGCTCAAGCCCACAAACTGCGTGCCTTTGGCAATGGCCTTGGCAACTTTTTTGTATTGAATGCCGGGCAAGATGCGCGTCAGGCCGTAGCCGCCGCGTGAAATAAGGGCGACATCCGCGCCGCTATCGGCAGCACGGTGAATGGCGGTCAAACGGGTGGCGTCGTCCCCTGCAAAACGGGTGTGACGGCTGAGCGCATCGGGGTCTACCTCCACGTCGTGACCAAGTTGGATCAGCCGGGTCACCCCGCGTTTGAAGGCTGCTTTGTCGCGCACCGCGCCGCTGGGAGAGTAGATGTAGATGTAGGCCATGGCCCACATTGTCGCGGAGAATTTAGTCGCGTTTGTAGTGCAGCAAGCGTCCACGGTAAGGGCTTGAATCTTCTAATGCTTCGTTGATGATCAACTCCGTCACCGAAAAACCCATGTTCGCCATGTCTCGGTGAAACGCGCTGCGGTTGCCGCGATTGGGGTCAACGATGAGCACCTCTGCACCGTCCGCCGCGTGCTCTTTGATGAAGCCAGAGAGCTGTGCGGGGTGGCTACGTTCGTACAACACGTCGCTGGCAATGAGCAGATCAAACGCCCCTAGCCCTTTGTTCACCCTGCCCCAGTTGCCTGTTTCGTAATGCAGCGGCGGCAAGTGGTTGAGCAGCAGATTGGCTTTCAGAAAAGTTTCGGTGAGCGGATGGCAATCGCTGGCGGTGATGTTGCCTTGGCGCCGGTGTACCACCAAGCTCGCCAAGGCCAAGCCACAACCAACCTCCAAAATACGTTTGTCTTTGAGCACCCATGTCTGCATGAGGTCCGCCAGCTTTTGAGCCGAAGGCCAAACCATCCCGAACAAAGGCCAAGTGGCGGACGAGATGCCGGCTTCTAGGGCCAGATGCAAGGGGTCAAAGAACTGTTGCTTGTCCAGCAGCGAGCGAATTTGTAAATCCGCCCCGCCTCCTACACCGACCCTCTGAAACTTCACTTCGTAACCAAGGGGGGGGATGGATTGCGCTGTCATGGTGCAGCCAACAAGGTGCGTAAAGCACGCGGGCCTGCCAAGTGGCCTCGGTCTGGGTAAGGGGCGTCGCGCAGCACGGCGCTCAGGGGTGGCGCATCCATCCATTCCACGGGGAGATGAAGGCCCGTCAACAAAGCCGCCATCTCACGCGGCGCATGCACGGCCAAGGGCGCTGGCTCGACGCTGGCGATGAATGCTTGCAGCACCTGTGCATGCCAAGCAAGGCGATGTGTCGCGATTTTTTTAGGTTTGTCTGACAGACCAAAACCGGGCAAATCCACCGCAATGACCGGCTGCGTTGATTGGAGTTGCGGCGCAAATTGCGCGCTCCAACCGTCTAGCCCGTGCACATACACATGGGGGGCAACTTGCGGGTCCGTTCGGTTGTCAAACCAGTGCAAGCGCAAACCGTCCAAGGGTGGCAAATGGGCGGTGTAGTGCGAGAGCGAATGCGGCACGTCAAGACCGGCAAAAGCGGCCTCTGGCGTTCGCAGGGCGTCTTCGCGCAAGGGGACTTTGCTGAGTTGTTGCTGCTCACGGCGTTGTTCAAAAAAGCCTTGAAGCAGCTGCGCGCAGGCGTCGGCCAAAACACCACCGGTCACTTGGGTTTGGTGGTTGAGTAGGGGTTGGGCAAAGAGGTCCAACACTGAGCCGGCAGCACCCGTTTTGGGTTCGGACGCCCCAAACACCAAGCGTTTGAAACGCGCATGCAAGGCCGCACCGCTGCACATGGCGCAGGGTTCCAGCGTGACATACAGGGTGCAGTCGTCGAGTCGGTAGTTGCCCAGCGCTTGTGCGGCGGCACGCATGGCGTTGACCTCGGCGTGCGCGGTAGGGTCAATCTGGGCCACAGGGGCGTTGTGGCCCGTGGCGATCACCTGCCCTGCCCTGACCACCACAGCGCCGATCGGCACTTCACCCGCATCGGCAGCGGCTTGCGCTTGGCGCAATGCCAACTGCATGAAGCCCTCATCTTCAGGCGAGTGCATGCGGGTCATGCGGGTGGCGACACCATGCCCAGCTTAACCATCCACTGCGCCAAGGCCTGTTCATCTGGCGTGCCTTGGGTGTAGGCTGCGTGTAACGCGGTGTGAGACTCAGGCCGGTGTTGGTTGAGCTTGAGCTTGCATTGCAACTCGGTGATGCGCAGCTCAAACGCGACGATGCCGCGCAGCATCTTGTTTTGGTACTCTTCCCCCAAACCACGCCACTGAGCGGCATAGGCAGGCTCATGGTCGCCAATGAGTTGCTTTAGCAAACGGTCTTTGGCTTGCGGCTCCTCCACCAACGTTGCTTCGACCTTGGCATGCACGGCCAAGTAGCTCCATGTGGGCACACGTGCGAGGTCTGGGTACACCTGGGGCGACATATAGGCCTGCGGACCCATGAAGGTCACCAGCGCTTGAGGCCGCGCTTGCAGATAGCGCCAATGGGGGTTGGGTTTGGCACAGTGACCCAGCAGAACGTGCTGGCCGTCTTGCTGCGTCAAATGAAGGGGTATGTGCGTGACGAACGGGAAACCGTCGTCATCCACGCTGATGAGGCTGGCAAATGGATAAGCCTGCATCAACGCGCGTGCATGGGCCTCATCTTTGGGATCAAACTGCGGCGGCAGGTACACGGGAAGGCCTTAGTTTTGAGCGCAGAAAGCGGCGATCTTATTGCCGTCTAAATCGCGGAAATAGCAGCCGTAGTAACCGCCGCCGCGAAGGCCTGGGGCGCCTTCGTCTGCACCGCCCGATGCCAAGGCTTGGGCGTGCAAGGCGTGCACGAGTGCTTGGCTCGCAACTGACAAGGCCACCATCGTGCCGTTGCCGACCGTGGCAGGCTGAGCATCAAAAGGTTGGAAGACGCTGAACATGGGCTGGCCGGGCTTGACGCCCCAACCAATACCGCGGTCCATCTCAAAGAAGCGTTTGCCGTCGATCAGTGCAAACAAAGCGTCATAGAACGCTGCTGCACGGGGCAAGTCATTGGTACCGACGGTGGTGTGACTGATCATGTGAGCCTTTAGGTCTATTGCCCTACGGCAACACACCGCAAGGCGGTTGCACGTTTAGAAGCGACGTTTAGCGGATGGGCCAGGGCCCTTGCCTTCGATATGACGGAAAGTCACACGGGCTTTGTTCATGTCGTAAGGAGAGAGTTCGACGGTGACTTTGTCGCCTTCGATGATACGAATGCGGTGCAGGCGCATTTTGCCAGCGGTATATGCGATCAATGAGTGACCGTTTTCCAGGGTGACGCGGTAACGCGAGTCGGGCAAGACCTCGTGCACGACACCCTTCATTTCGATCATTTCTTCTTTTGCCATGTACTCAGTGTTCTCTCAATTAAAAATCAAGCCCAAAACGGGCGATTACAAATAACCCTTTATTGTAGGACGTTTGCAGTCGCATCCGATTGAGGCGACAAATCTGCTCAAACCAAGGCGGGTGGATCGCTTAGTATCAGTTTCTACCCATGGAGAGGCCGCAACATGAATCTGTATGCCAAGCTGTTACAGCGCCAAGCGGACAACCGTCCCATTCGCATCGGACTGATTGGCGCAGGCAAATTCGGGTCCATGTACCTGGCACAAATTCCGCGCACCCCAGGCGTGCATTTGGTTGGCATTGCCGATCTATCGCCTGCATCAGTCCGCACCAACCTAGCGCGGGTGGGTTGGAACACCGAAAAAGTAGAGGCAAAAACCCTAGACCAAGCCATGCGCGAGGGGACCACCTGCATCACCGAAGATTGGCAAAGCTTGGTGCGCCACCCTGCCATTGACATCATCGTCGAATGCACAGGCTCACCATTGCACGCCGTCGATCACATCTTGGAAGCCTTCGCACACGGCAAACACGTGGTCAACGTGACCGTCGAGGCCGATGCATTTTGTGGCCCCTTGCTGGCGTCACGCGCGAAAGCCGCCGGCGTGGTGTATTCCTTGGCATTTGGCGACCAACCTGCTTTGATTTGTGACTTGGTTGACTGGGCCCGCACCTGTGGCTTTCCTGTGGTGGCGGCGGGTCGTGGTCACAAATGGTTACCGCGTTTTTGTGAGTCCACCCCAGACACGGTGTGGGGTAACTACGGCTTAACGCCAGAACAAGCGCAACGCGGCGGATTGAACCCCAAGATGTTCAATAGTTTTTTAGATGGCTCCAAGCCCTCGATTGAAAGCACAGCCGTGTCCAACGCCACAGGCTTGAGCGTTCCCAGCAACGGCCTGTTGTACCCACCTGCAAGCGTAGAAGACATTCCCTATGTCACGCGCCCCATTTCAGAAGGTGGCGTGCTGGAGCGCAAAGGCATGGTCGAAGTTATCTCCTCGCTCGAGGCAGATGGCAGAAAAATCCCCTATGACATCCGCATGGGCGTCTGGGTCACTGTCGAAGCGGAGACGGACTACATCAAGAACTGTTTTGAAGAATACAACGCCCACACCGACCCATCGGGCCGTTACTTCACGCTCTACAAGCGCTGGCATTTGATTGGTTTAGAAGTTGGCGTCAGCGTGGCGAGCGTGGCATTGCGCCAAGAACCCACTGGCGTCGCGACGCATTGGAATGCGGACGTCGTCGCCACCGCCAAACGTGACCTGCGCCCTGGGGAGTTGCTCGACGGCGAAGGCGGCTACACCGTGTGGGGAAAGTTGCTTCCTGCGGCAACCTCCAAGAAAATGGGCGGGTTGCCACTTGGACTGGCCCATGGCGTCAAAGTCGTTCGCCCTGTCGCCAAAGGCCAATGCCTGAGTTGGGATGATGTCGCCATGGACACCACCACCCACGCCTATCAAATACGCCGGGAAATGGAAAATGTGTTTATTCCCACTCAATCGTAGCCGGCGGCTTGCTCGACACGTCATACGTGACGCGGTTGATACCACGCACTTCGTTGATGATGCGGCCAGACACTTTTTTGAGCAACGCATAAGGCAATTCGGCCCAGTCTGCGGTCATGAAGTCGCTGGTTTGCACAGCGCGCAAGGCCACCACGTAGTCATAGGTGCGGCCATCGCCCATCACGCCCACGCTCTTGACGGGCAAGAACACGGTGAAGGCTTGGCTGGTCAAGGCGTACCACGATTTGCCAGTGGCCTCGTCTTTGAAGTTGTGCAACTCTTCAATAAAGATGGCGTCGGCACGGCGCAGCAAGTCGGCATATTCCTTCTTCACTTCACCCAAGATGCGCACGCCCAAGCCTGGGCCTGGGAAGGGGTGGCGATACACCATGTCGTGCGGCAGGCCCAAGGCCACGCCGAGTTCGCGCACTTCGTCTTTGAACAATTCGCGCAATGGCTCCAACAGCTTCAAGCCCAACTGTGCAGGCAAACCGCCCACGTTGTGGTGGCTTTTGATGGTCACGGCCTTCTTGCTCTTTGCGCCACCACTCTCGATGACGTCGGGGTAAATCGTGCCTTGCGCCAAAAAGGTTGCACCCTTGTGACCACCGTCGCCGGCCTTAAGTTTGGCTGCTTGTTCTTTGAACACGTCCACAAACAAGCCGCCGATGATTTTGCGTTTGGCTTCTGGCTCGCTCACGCCAGCCAACTTACCCAAGAACAAATCGCTGGCGTCCACGCGAATGACGTGTGCGTGCAACTTGCCTACAAACATGTCCATCACCATGTCGCCTTCGTTCAAGCGCAACAGTCCGTGGTCGACAAACACACAGGTGAGTTTGTCGCCAATGGCGCGGTGAATCAGGGCAGCGGCGACAGACGAATCCACGCCACCTGAGAGGCCCAAGATGACTTCTTCGTCACCCACTTGTTGACGGATAGAGGCCACCGCTTCTTCGATGTAGTCGCCCATGATCCAGTCAGGGCGCGTACCGCAAATATCCAGCACGAAACGGTTCAACAAGGCTTGGCCTTGGACGGTGTGCGTGACTTCGGGGTGGAACTGCACCGCGTAGAACTTGCGCGCTTCGTCAGCCATACCGGCGATGGGGCAAGCGGGCGTTGACGCCATGACCTTGAAGCCTTCGGGCATCTGGGTGACCTTGTCGCCGTGACTCATCCACACCTTCAGCATGCCGTGGCCCTCGGGCGTGTTGAAGTCTTCAATGCCTTTGAGCAATTCGGTGTGGCCATGGGCCCGCACTTCGGCGTAGCCAAACTCGCGTGTGGTGCCTGCTTCGACCTTGCCGCCCAATTGGGTGGCCATGGTTTGCATGCCGTAGCAAATGCCCAGCACGGGCAGCCCCAACTCAAACACGGCATCAGGCGCTCGGTCGTCCACCTCATACACGCTGGCGTGGCTGCCAGAGAGGATGATGCCCTTCAAATTGCCATCTTTGGCGTACTCGCGTACCCAGTCGCTGGACACGTCGCAAGGATGGACTTCACAGAACACATGGGCCTCGCGCACACGGCGAGCGATGAGTTGGGTGACTTGTGAGCCGAAATCAAGAATGAGGATTTTTTGGTGCGACATAAATAAAAAATGGCCTTTGAATGGCCTTGCCCCTATTGTCTCAAAAAAACAAAGCCACCCCGAGGGGTGGCTTGCAAGATGAACGCTTAACGATTACTCAGCGCGGTAGTTCGGCGCTTCTTTGGTGATTTGCACGTCATGGACGTG
>CAIODK010000090.1 GCA_903856995.1 uncultured Burkholderiales bacterium | reverse complement strand
GGGGCTGGATCCTGGTGAAGTGTTCGTGCATCGCAACATTGCCAATGTGGTGGTTCACTCCGATCTCAATGCGTTGTCGGTGATTCAATACGCCGTCGATTGTCTCAAGGTCGAGCACATCATGGTGGTGGGGCACTACGGCTGTGGCGGCGTGTTGGCAGCCACGCGCGGCACGCGCATTGGTTTGGCTGACAACTGGCTGCGCCATGTGCAAGACGTGCGCTTGCGCCATCGCCAACGACTCAACCACTTGCCACAAGAGAAGCTGGAAAGCGTCATGTGCGAGATGAATGTGATTGAGCAAGTGGGCAACGTCGCCTTATCCAATGTCATGCAAGACGCGTGGGCTCGGGGCCAAAAAGTCACCATTCACGGTTGGATTTATGGCGTGTCAGATGGCTTGGTACACGACCTCGATGTTTCCATGACCGGCACAGACGACGTGGTGGACGTGTTTCGCCGCGCCTTCAAACGCTACCCGCGCGGCAACAACATGTAGATCGCCGCGATCACTTTTCCTCAACTTATAAGCAGAACAACATGACCACACACGCAGACCCAATCGTTATCGTCAGTGCCGCACGCACGCCCATGGGTAGCTTTCAAGGCGACTTCTCAAGCCTATCCGCACACGACTTAGGCGGGGCCGCCATCAAGGCTGCCGTGGCGCGTGCTGGCATCGATCCTGAATTGGTGACCGAGGTGTTGTTTGGTAACTGTTTGATGGCGGGCCAAGGCCAAGCGCCGGCACGCCAAGCGGCGTTCAAAGGTGGCTTGCCCAAGAGCGCTGGTGCGGTCACCCTGTCCAAGATGTGTGGCTCCGGCATGCGCGCGGCGATGTTCGCACACGACATGCTGGTGGCCGGCACGCACGACGTGCTGGTGGCTGGCGGCATGGAGAGCATGACCAATGCGCCCTACCTCATGCTCAAGGGCCGCGGTGGCTACCGCCTTGGCCACGACCGTATCTTTGACCACATGATGCTCGACGGTTTGGAAGACGCCTACGAGCCAGGCCGCAGCATGGGCACCTTTGGTGAAGACTGCGCTGCCAAATACAACTTCACACGCGCCGAGCAAGACGCGTTTGCAACCGCCAGTGCGCAACGCGCCAAAGCGGCGACCGAGAGTGGCGCGTTCGCTACAGAAATCACGCCCGTCACCGTGAAGACGCGAACCGGCGACACCGTGGTGTCGATCGACGAAAGCCCTGGCAAAGTCAAGCTCGACAAAATCGCCACGCTCAAGCCCGCATTCAAGAAGGACGGCACCATCACTGCCGCGTCCAGCTCGTCCATCAGCGATGGCGGTGCCGCCATGGTCTTGATGCGCGAAAGCACCGCCAAGAAGCTGGGTTGCACGCCTTTGGCTCGCATCGTCAGCCACGCCACCCACGCGCAAGAGCCCGAGTGGTTTGCCACCGCCCCTGTGGGCGCGACGCAAAAGGCGTTGGCCAAAGCGGGTTGGAAAGTTGAAGACGTCGATTTGTGGGAAGTCAACGAGGCCTTCGCTGTGGTGCCCATGGCCTTGATGAAAGAGCTCAACGTGTCGCACGACATCGTCAACGTGAACGGCGGCGCTTGTGCTTTGGGTCACCCGATCGGCGCATCAGGTGCGCGCATCATGGTCACACTCATCCACGCACTCAAAGCACGCGGCTTGAAAAAAGGCTTGGCTACTTTGTGCATCGGCGGCGGTGAAGGTACTGCAGTGGCCTTAGAAATCATTTAAGGACGCCCCATGTTGCTCACGCCAGACCAAACCATGATCCGCGATGCCGTTCGCGACTTTGCCCAACAAGAACTCTGGCCCAACGCCGCCAAGTGGGACAAAGAGCACACCTTCCCGCACGAGGTGCACAAGGGCTTGGCCGCGCTGGGCGCCTATGGCATTTGCGTGCCTGAAGACTTAGGCGGCGCAGGCTTGGACTATGCAACGCTTGCGATTGTTTTAGAAGAAATCGCTGCAGGCGATGGCGGCACCAGCACCGCCATCAGCGTGACCAACTGCCCTGTTAACGCCATCCTCATGCGTTACGGCAACGCCGCGCAACAAAAGCAGTGGCTCACGCCTTTGGCCCAAGGCCAAATGCTGGGCGTGTTTTGTTTGACCGAGCCACACGTTGGCTCTGACGCGTCAGCGCTGCGCACCACTGCCACCAAAGAAGGCGACGAATATGTCATCAACGGGGTGAAGCAATTCATCACCAGCGGCAAAAACGGTCACGTCGCCATCGTCATCGCCGTGACCGACAAAGGCGCAGGCAAGAAAGGCATGAGCGCCTTCATCGTGCCCACCAACGCACCCGGGTATCAGGTGGCGCGCTTGGAAGACAAGATCGGTCAACACAGCAGCGACACCGCGCAAATCAACTTTGACAATTGCCGCATTCCCGCCGAGAACTTGATTGGTGCTGAAGGTGAGGGCTACAAAATTGCGTTGTCTGCTCTAGAAGGCGGGCGCATTGGCATCGCCGCGCAAAGCATTGGTATGGCGCGTAGCGCGTTTGAAACTGCCTTGCACTACAGCAAAGAACGCGTGAGCTTTGGCACAGCCATCTTCAATCACCAGGCCGTGGGTTTTCGTTTGGCCGACTGCGCCACGCAGCTCGAAGCGGCACGTCAGTTGATGTACCACGCCGCGTCCTTGCGCGACGCGGGTCTGCCTTGCTTGAAAGAAGCCGCCATGGCCAAACTCTTTGCTAGCGAAATGGCTGAGATGGTGTGCAGCGTGGCCATTCAAACCTTGGGCGGCTATGGTGTGGTGAGTGACTTCCCCGTCGAGCGCATCTACCGCGACGTCCGCGTTTGCCAAATCTATGAAGGCACGAGCGACGTGCAAAAAATCATCATTCAACGTGCCCTCGCATGAATGCAGCGCCCGCAGGCCTAGGCACACATGTCTGCCCATGCGGGCGTGTGGATGCCAAGCAACGCGCCGTGGCCTATGCCGATTGCTGCGGCCGTTTCATCGACCACGTCGACAACACCCCCGCACCTGATGCTGCGCACTTGATGCGCTCTCGCTACAGCGCATTTGTGTTGGCGCACGCAGAGTATTTGCTAACCACTTGGCACAGCAGCACGCGCCCCGCCACGTTAGACTTTGAGGCAAACGTCAAGTGGCTGGGCCTAGAGGTGCGTGAGCACCAAGCCACAGGTGCCGACACTGCCGAGGTGGCGTTTGTGGCGCGTTACCGTGCGGCGGGCGCCGCTGTGCGTCTGCACGAACGCAGTCGCTTTGTGCGTGAGGATGGGCGATGGTTCTATGTCGATGGTGACCAGCACGGATAATTTGCACATGACATTTCAAGCGGTTTTATTTGATTGCGATGGCGTGCTGGTCGACAGCGAAGCCATCACCTGCGGCGCACTGCGCGACATGCTCGATGAAAACGGCTGGCGCTTGAGCTTGGCCGAATGCATGGCGCATTTCGTGGGTCACACCGTGCGCAGCCGAGCTGACCTGATCGAGGCCCACACAGGCAAGCCCCTCTCGGATGCATTCATGGACGAGTTTTATCGCCGTCGCAATCTGCGTTTAGAAAACGAAATCATTGCCATCGACGGCATTCACGACGCCGTGCGTCACGTGCACGACCACTGCGAAGGGCGCATCGCGGTGGCTTCAGGCGCAGACCGCTTCAAGGTCGAGATGATGTTGCAGCGCGTCGGCCTTGCCCAATTCTTTGAGGGTCGCATTTTCAGCGGACACGAAATGCCGCGCAGCAAACCCCACCCTGATGTGTACTTGGCCGCTGCCGCGCATTTGCAAGTCGACCCCGCGCTTTGTTTGGTGGTGGAAGACACGCCAGTGGGCATCACGGCGGGTGTGGCGGCTGGGGCTACGGTGTGGGCGTATGCGCCGCCATTCGCTCCGGTGGCCCCGCTCACGCAAGCGGGTGCCAAGCATGTGTTCGCGCACATGAATGAGCTGCGCATTTAACGCAAAGACTCAGGCGCTTTGCCTGAAGGACTCGGGCGTTTTTCCAGTCCAGCTCTTAAACGCCCGCATAAAGCTCTTCTCGTTGGAAAAACCCACCTCGGTAGCAATTTGCTTGAGTGGCTTGGTGGTGCGCAGTAGCAGCAGGCGGGCGCGTTGTTCTCGCACGCTGTCTTTGAGTTGTTGCAGGCTCGCGCCTTCTTCTTGAAGTTGGCGGTGCAGCGTTCGGACCGACATGTTGAGCCATGCGGCCAAGTCATCTGCATTTCGGCTGTGTTCGGGGTGCTGGGCCAAGGTTTGTCGCACCTTCTCGACCAACAAACGGTCGCGTCGGTAGGGCCGCACGGTCAGCAGCAGGGCGCGTTGCAGCATCTGCTGCAGTGCCGCTTCGTCTCGGCGCACGGGTAGGTCGAGGTAGCCGGCGTCAAATTGCAAGGCGTTTTCGGTTGCCTCAAATGTGGTCGGCCCGTCAAACAACACGCGGTAGCTGTCGCGGTGCGCGGGTGGCGCAAAGCGCAGTTGTGTCGCCATCAGTGGGATGCGTGAATCGGTCAACCAGCACGCGACGCCCAAAGCATTGCGCAGCACCGACACCACGCAGAATTCGCGAAAGGCGCCGAGGTCCCGCACCTCGTCCAACTGCAAGGTGGCCACACCGCTGCGTTCACTGAGGTGAAGTCGAATGTCATCGGTCAGCAAGCCGTGGTGCCGGCACCAGCGTGTCAGAGCCAAACCCAGGGTGGCCGAGGTGATCGATGCGCGCACCAACATGCCGTAGCTGCCCCACGGGAGGCGGCGACTGAACCAGCCCAGGCCTTCGTCATCCAGCTCCTGCATGGCGAGCCCAGACATCAGCTCCATCTGCATGGCGGTCACGCGGGCATTGTTTTTCTTGAGAAGTCTTGGCTCAATTTGTGCCTTTGACAGGGCGTCGTCCACACGCAAACCGCGCAGCGCGTAGGCGGCCGCGATGGTTTGTATAAACGCAATCGGCGTCTCTGCCCGGCCATGCAGCGGGGTGGTCGATGGGGGTGATGGGTCAGGCAGCATAAGATTTCATAATTGTGGCAGGATTTGCAACCCATGTGGCGCACCTTCATGCCATAAAGAGCCTAAGCTCAGACCCTACAGAAGGACAGCCCCATGACCGTTTTGCACACCCAACTCAACCCACGCTCTGCTGATTTCGTGGCCAACGCAACCGCCATGCGCACCGTGGTGGATGACCTGAAAGCGCATCTCGAAAAAATCGCTGTCGGTGGCGGCGAAGCAGCGCGCGCCAAACACGTCGCGCGCGGCAAGCTCTTGCCCCGTGACCGTGTGCAAATGTTGCTCGACCCAGGCACGCCGTTTTTAGAAGTGGCCCCACTCGCCGCACTCAACATGTACAACAACGACGCCCCGTGTGCAGGCTTGATCGTGGGCATTGGTCGCGTCAGCGGTGTGGACTGCATGATCGTGTGTAACGACGCCACGGTGAAAGGCGGCACGTATTACCCGCTCACGGTGAAAAAGCATTTGCGTGCCCAAGAAATCGCACAGCAAAACAACTTGCCATGTATTTACTTGGTCGACTCGGGCGGGGCCAACTTGCCCAACCAAGACGAGGTGTTCCCGGACCGTGACCACTTTGGCCGCATCTTCTTTAACCAAGCCAATATGAGCGCGCAAGGCCTCGCACAAATCGCGGTGGTGATGGGGAGTTGCACCGCCGGCGGTGCGTATGTGCCGGCGATGAGTGACGAAACCATCATCGTCAAAAATCAAGGCACCATTTTCTTGGGCGGCCCACCTTTGGTGAAAGCGGCCACCGGCGAAGTGGTGACGGCCGAAGACTTGGGCGGTGGCGATGTGCACACGCGCCTCTCGGGTGTGGCCGATCATCTGGCCCAAGACGACGTGCATGCGCTGGCGCTGGCGCGTCAAAGCGTGAAGAACCTCAACTCGCAAAAGCAACCCAACATCGCCACGCACACACCGGTCGCCCCCCATTACGACGCGCAAGAGTTGTATGGTGTCATCCCGACCGACACGCGCAAACCGTTTGATGTGCGCGAAATCATTGCGCGTCTCGTCGACGCCAGCGAGTTCGATGAATTCAAAGCCCGCTTTGGCACCACACTGGTGTGCGGCTTTGCACGCATCGAAGGCATGCCCGTCGGCATCATTGCCAACAACGGCATTTTGTTCAGCGAGTCCGCATTGAAGGGCACGCACTTCATCGAGCTGTGCTGCCAACGCAAAATCCCGCTCGTGTTTTTGCAAAACATCACCGGCTTCATGGTGGGCCGCAAGTACGAGAACGAAGGCATTGCACGCAACGGCGCGAAGATGGTCACCGCCGTGGCCACGGCCGCCGTTCCTAAGTTCACGGTCATCATTGGCGGCAGTTTTGGGGCGGGCAACTACGGCATGTGTGGCCGAGCCTTCAGCCCCCGCTTTTTGTGGATGTGGCCGAATGCGCGCATCTCCGTCATGGGGGGCGAGCAAGCGGCCAGCGTGTTGGCCACGGTCAAGCGCGACGGCATTGAGGGCAAAGGCGGCCAGTGGAGCGCCGAAGAAGAGCAAGCATTCAAAGACCCGATTCGCCAACAGTACGAAGAGCAAGGCCACCCCTATTTCGCCACAGCGCGCTTGTGGGACGACGGTGTGATTGACCCTGCCGACACACGCCGCGTCTTGGCCTTGGGTTTGAGCGCGTCACTCAACGCGCCCATCCCTGAGACCAAGTTTGGTTTGTTCCGCATGTGATGGGGTGTTTCAAATGAGCGCTCTGACCATTTCAAACCAAGGTGCGGTTCGCACCCTCACGCTGTCGCGCCCCGATGTGCGCAACGCCTTCAACGACGACGTGATCGCCGAGTTGAAAGCCGCCTTTGATGCCGCTGGCCAAGCGGGCGATGTGCGTTGCGTGGTGCTGGCCGCAGAGGGGTCTGCATTTTGTGCGGGCGCAGACCTCAACTGGATGCGCCGTATGGCCGACTACACGCGCGACCAAAACTTGGCCGACGCAGGTCAACTCGCCGCCATGTTGCGTGCCATTTATGAATGCCCCAAACCCACCATCGCGCGCGTGCAAGGCGATGTGTTTGCGGGCGGCGTGGGCTTGGTCGCCGCGTGCGACATGGCCGTGAGCGTGGACAACGCGACCTACTGCTTGAGCGAGGTCAAGCTCGGCCTGATTCCCGCCACCATCAGCCCCTACGTCATTCGCGCCATGGGCGCACGCGCGTCGCATCGCTACTTTTTAACAGCAGAGCGTTTCAGCGCAGCCGAAGCGCACAGCATCGGCTTGGTCCACGCCGTGGTGACCGCTGAAGCCTTGGACGCCAAAGTGGCAGAGCTGACGCAAGCCTTGGTGACGGCCAGCCCGAGCGCGGTACGCGCCTGCAAGCGGCTACTGCAAAACGTGGCCGACCGTGAAATAGATGATGCGTTGGTGGCACTCACCGTGGCGGGGATTGCCGACATTCGGTCAAGTGAAGAAGGCAAAGAGGGCGTGCAATCGTTTTTGCAAAAACGCAAGCCATCGTGGTTGTTGTGATGACCGACGAAACAAAGGATTCGAAAATGTTTAAGAAAATTCTCATTGCCAACCGTGGCGAAATCGCCTGCCGCGTTGCAGCTACCGCCCGTCGCATGGGTATCAAAACCGTGGCCGTCTACTCAGATGCTGACGCACAAGCCAAGCATGTGCAGGTGTGCGACGAAGCGGTTCACATCGGTGGCAGCGCACCCAAAGACAGCTACTTGCGCTGGGAGCGCATCTTGCAAGCCGCCAAAGACACAGGCGCACAAGCGGTGCATCCGGGCTACGGATTTTTGAGTGAAAACGAGGAGTTTGCCAAGGCCTGTGCCGCCGCCGGCCTCGTGTTCATCGGCCCACCCGCAGCTGCCATCTTGGCCATGGGGCTGAAAGCGCAATCCAAGCAGCTGATGGAAAAAGCCGGCGTGCCATTGGTGCCCGGCTACCACGCAGCCGACCAAGACCCCGCATTGCTGCAGCGTGAGGCCGACAGCATGGGCTATCCCGTGCTCATCAAAGCCAGTGCGGGCGGCGGTGGCAAAGGCATGCGTATCGTGGAAGCCACGGCTGACTTTGCCGATGCTTTGGCCAGTTGCAAGCGCGAAGCCATCAACAGCTTTGGCGACGATGCGGTGTTGGTTGAAAAATACGTGCAACGCCCACGCCACATTGAGATTCAAGTGTTCGGCGACACCCACGGCAACTGCGTGTATTTGTTTGAGCGCGATTGCTCGGTGCAGCGCCGTCACCAAAAAGTGCTGGAAGAAGCCCCCGCGCCCGGCATGACCGAGGCCTTGCGAAAACAAATGGGCGAGGCCGCTGTGGCCGCGGCCAAGGCGGTCAACTACGTGGGCGCTGGCACGGTGGAGTTCATCGTGGAGCAAACCGGCTACGACCAACCAGAATCGATGAAGTTTTATTTCATGGAGATGAACACCCGCTTGCAGGTGGAGCATCCCGTGACCGAGGCCATCACCGGCCTTGATTTGGTGGAGTGGCAATTGCGCGTCGCCAGCGGCGAGCCACTGCCTTTGAAGCAAGAGCAGTTGCGTATTCACGGCCACGCCATCGAAGCACGAATTTGTGCCGAGAACCCCGACAACAATTTCTTGCCCGTCACTGGTTCCTTGCAGGTGTACCGCAAACCTGTGTGCAGCAGCTTTGAGCGCGGCGACGTGCGCGTGGACGATGGGGTGCGCGAGGGTGACAGTATCAGCCCGTTTTATGACTCGATGGTGGCCAAGCTCATCGTGCACGGTGACACCCGCGCGCAAGCGCTGGCGCGTTTGGACGAAGCGCTGTCGCAGACCCGAATCGTCGGCTTGACCACCAACGTGCAGTTTTTGCGTCACATCATCCGCACCGATTCATTTGCGACTGCCAAGCTCGACACTGCGCTCATCCAGCGCGAAGAAAAGGCCTTGTTTGCGCAAGAGCCCTTGGGCCTCGCGCTCACCGCCGCCGCCGTGGTCGCGAACACGCTGCACCATGAACGCACCTTGAAAGACGGCGACCCCTTCAGCAGCCGCGACGGTTGGCGCGCCTACGGCGTGGCCACGCGCAAGTTCGGGTTTGTGTTTCATGGCGCGTCGTACGCCGCGGTGTTGACCTATGCGCACGACGCCAGCTTGCAACTGTGTGTCGCCGATGCGGATGGCGATGTGTCGGGCACCTTGGCCTACCGCGAAGACGGTGATGCGTTGCACATCAGCTTTGCAGGCCAACACACCCGCGTGCAAGTGTTCCACCACCGCGAAGGCCACGAAGACGTGGCCCATGTGTTTGCCCCGCAAGGCGCCACCCGCATCACCGTGGTCGATGCCTTGGCCCATGCCGGTGAGGTGCAAGAAGCGGGCGGACGTTTGACTGCGCCTATGCCGGGCAAGGTGGTGTCGTTCTCGGTCAAGGCCGGCGACATCGTCAAGGCCGGTCAACCGCTAGCGGTCATGGAAGCGATGAAAATGGAGCACACCATTGCCGCGCCGACGGATGGTGAGGTGTTGGAGCTGCTGTTCGCCCCCGGCGATCAAGTGGCCGAAGGCGAAGAACTTTTGAAATTGAAGGTGTAACCATGGCCATGAATTTGCCACACCGTGTGAGGCTGATCGATGTCGGCCCACGCGACGGTCTGCAAAACGAAAAGCAACCTGTGCCAGCGGCCGTCAAGGTCGAGCTGGTGCACCGCTTACAAGCGGCTGGTTTGAAAGAAATTGAAGTCACCAGTTTTGTATCGCCCAAGTGGGTGCCGCAAATGGCAGACAACGCCGAAGTGATGGCTGCCATTCATCGCCAAAGCGATGTGCGCTACTCAGTGCTCACGCCCAACTTGCAGGGCTTTGAGTCGGCGCTGAAAACCACGCCCGATGAGATCGTGGTGTTTGGTGCGGCCAGTGAGGCGTTCAGCCAAAAGAACATCAACTGTTCAATCGCTGAAAGCATCGAGCGCTTCGCCCCCGTGGTCAAAGCCGCACGCGATGCCGGCATTGCCGTGCGTGGCGCGATGAGCTGCACCGTGGGTTGTCCGTATGAGGGCGACATTGCCCCGGAGCGCGTGGGCTACCTCGCAGGCTTGATGAAAAGTATTGGCGTGCAGCGCGTGGATGTGGCCGACACGATTGGCGTGGGCACACCGCGCAAAGTGCAAGCGGCCCTAGAGACCACGCTCAAACACTATGCACTCAACGATGTGTCGGGCCACTTCCATGACACCTATGGGCAAGCGCTGGTCAACACCTTGGCGGCATTGCAGATGGGTGTGTGGAACTTTCAGTCGTCTGTGGCGGGTCTGGGCGGTTGCCCTTATGCCAAAGGCGCAACCGGCAACGTCGCCACCGAAGATGTGGTCTACATGCTGCAAGGCCTGGGCATCGACACAGGCATTGACCTCGACGCGTTGATTGACGCCGGCGTGTTCATCAGTGAGGCCTTGGGTCGCAAGCCCAATTCCCTGGTGGCCAGAGCGGTTTTGAACAAACGCACGGCCTGATCAGTCGCTGTTCGCTGACAATGCAGACCATGTGCGGAAGCGAACTCACCCCCAAAATCCAAGGCCTGACACCGGCTGATTTGCGCTTGCAAGCGCAGGTCAGACGTGTGCTGAGCAGCGCGGAGGCTCCCCCCTCGCCGTGCATCTCTGTGTGCCGCATGTCGGACGACACCACCTATTGCGTCGGCTGCTGGCGCACGTTGGATGAAATCGGCGGATGGGGCCAGCGCAATGCCGACGACAAGCGTGTGGTGTGGGGCTTCATCGGTGAACGCTTGGCGGCCCAAGCCGCTGCTCAATAAACGGGACGCATCATGAAAACCATCGTTTGCTACCTCGATTTCATTTCCCCTTATGCCTACCTCGCCTTTGAGTCCTTGCCCCAAAGCCTGATGGGCGTGAGCCACCGCATGGCCTACAAGCCGGTGTTGTTTGCGGCGATGCTCAAACACCACGGCCAATTAGGACCTGCTGAAATTGCAGGCAAACGTGAGTGGACGTATCGCCAAGTGCTTTGGCAAGCCAAGCAGCTGGGCGTGCCGTTAGACATGCCGCAATCGCACCCGTTCAATCCGCTGGCTTTGTTGCGTTTGGCTGTGGCGTGCAGTGCTGAGGGTGAGCCCAATCGCTATGTGTGCGAAACCATCTTCAAACATGTATGGCAGGGTGGTGCTGCAGCCGATGACGCTGCGCGTTTGCAAGCCCTCGCGCAACAGCTGACGCCCCAACGCTCGGTGGACGCACCTGATGTCAAAGATCAGCTCAAAACCAACACCGAAGAAGCGATTGCACGCGGTGTGTTTGGCGTGCCCAGCTTCTGCGTGGACGACAAAGTCTTTTGGGGTTTAGATGCGTTGCCCATGCTGCGTGCCTATCTTGACGGAGATCAATGGTTTGACACGGAATGGAATGCCGCCGCAAGCATCCAGCAAGGCGTGAAGCGTTGAATAGCCATATTGCTATTCACAATGCCACATGCCTAACGCTTTTAATTTTTCTGCCTCCCCGTTTGACTGCCTAACGACCGACGAGCAACGACTCGTGCGCGACAGCGTGGACGTGGCGTACTACCCCGAGGGCTCATCCATCCTCGATGTGGGTACCGCCCCTACGCACTTGTTCGTCATCATCAAAGGCTTTGTCACGCAGTACGAGGGGGATGAGGTGATCACCACCTACGGCCCGGACGACACCTTTGACGGACGTGGTTTGGTGGCCGGCAAAACCAGCAACCGTTTTGTGGCGCAAGAGGAGGTGGTGTGCTACCAACTGGCACGCCAGACGGTCACCGATCTGATCGCCAGCAACGCCACTTTTGGCGCCTTGTTGTTCTCGGACTTGAGTAACAAGCTCACCGCACTCTCGCAGCGTCAAAGCAAGCATGAGTTGCAGTCGCTGACCCTGTCACGTGTGGATGAGGCCTTTGTGCGTCCGCCGCATTTTGTGGAGATGGACGCAGACGTGTTGTCGGTGGTCAAGGTGCTGCAAGCGCAGCGCACGAAAAGTGTGTTGGTGCTCGACCGATCCACCACGCCCGTGCGCGTGGGCGTGTTCACGGCATCCACCTTGCAGCGCGCGATTCTGACTGGCATTCCGTTGGAGCAACAAACTGTCGGTTCCCTCTCCAACTTTGACCTCATCTCCATCCGTCCCTCCGATCAGGTAGGGGATGCCTTGGCGTTGTTGTTGCGCCACCGCGTGCACCGTTTGGTGGTGGCCGATGGCGAACACATTGTGGGCGTGCTCGAGGCGCTCGACTTGTTCAGCTTCTTGTCCAACCACTCGCACCTGATCACGGTGCAGATGGAGGCCGCCACCCATGTCGATGGTTTGGCGCAAGCGGCAACGCAAATCACGCGCATGGTGACCGCGCTGCACCGCAGCGGCACACGCGTGAGCTTGATCGCTCGGTTGGTGCAAGACCTGAACGCCCGATTGTTTGAACGGGCTTGGCAGCTCATCGCACCGCCCGATTTGGTCGCTAACAGCTGTTTGTTTGTGATGGGCAGCGAAGGGCGTGGCGAGCAGCTACTCAAGACCGATCAAGACAATGGGCTCATCCTGCGCGATGGCTACACACCACCTGACAATTTGCAGGAAATTTGCGAAGCGTTTTCGCAGGCGCTGTCGACATTTGGCTACCCCGAGTGTCCAGGCCACATCATGGTGAACAACCCCATGTGGCGTCAGACATCCTATGCGTTTGGACAAATGGTGCAGCAGTGGTTGTTGATGCCCGATGCCAACAGTCTGATGAATTTGGCGATTTTCTTGGATGCGCATGCGGTATGTGGTGATCCACATTTGCTGCAGCACCCGCAACAAGCGCTCATGCGTTTGGCGACCGACAACGATGCCATGCTGGCGCGCTTTGCCGCTTCGATCGATGCCTTTGGCAACAGCCAAGGTTGGTGGAATCGTTTGCTCGGTCTCAACGATCAGCAAGGTTTGCATCTGAAGAAAGAGGGCATCTTTCCGCTGGTACACGGTGTGCGGAGCTTGGCGTTGGCTGAGCACTTGCAGGAGACCAGCACCACCGCGCGCATTGATGCGTTGGTGGCTCGGCACGTCATCACGCCGGCATTGGGCATGGACCTCACTGAAAGCCTGCATTTCTTGATGGCACTGAAACTCAAGGCTGGGTTGATTGAGCTAGAAACGCAACACCCCGTATCGGGCTTGGTGAATGTGGCCAAGCTCTCGACGTTGGAGCGCGATTTACTGAAAGATGCGCTCGGTGTGGTCAAGCATTTCAAGACCTTGCTGCGCAGTCGATTCAAACTCGATACGCTCTGATGTCGTCGATCATTTCACCTTCACACTGGTGGCGTTCGCTCAAGCGCGAGTGGCTGATTTACCACTTGGGGCTTCCTGAATTCCGATTCATGTTTGATGCGCCGCCGCCCAACGAATGGGTGTCGCTGGATTGCGAAACCACGGGTTTGAATGTGACCACCGATGAAATTATTTCCATCGGGGCCGTTCGAATCGTGGGCAACCGCATCATGACCAGCCAGCGCTTTGAGGTGCTGGTCCGGCCGGAGCGTGGGGTGTCCGCGGACAGCGTGCGCATCCATCGCTTGCGTGAGCAAGATGTGGCGCAAGGCTTGCCGATTGATGACGCCATGAAGCAACTCATGCGTTTCATTGGCAGCCGCCCCTTGGTGGGTTACTTTTTAGAGTTTGATGTGGCCATGCTGAATCGCGCCATTTGGCCGCTCTTGGGGCAGGGCTTGCCGCAACCAAAGATAGAGGTTTCGGCCCTGTATTACGACCACAAGTTCCGTCAGATGCTGCCCTATGAGCAGCAAACCAATCCCGACATTGACTTGCGCTTTGCCACCTTGATGGCAGATTTGAACTTGCCCGTGCGCGAGGCGCATGACGCACTCAACGATGCTGTGATGGCCGCCATGGCTTTCATCAAACTGCGTCAGTTACGCGGCGAATGAGGACGTAAAAAAACCGGACAACCCGAAGGTTGCCCGGTTTTGTCGCAGAGCGCACAAGGCGCTCTGGCGTGTTTGCTATCAGTGACCTGAAGCGCCTGAAGCGCCGTAGCCAGTTTCTGAACGAACTTGTTGTGCAGCAAATGCAGCACGTTCATTTTTAGCATCGTCGCTACGATCCAAGATCGAGAACAACCAGATGCCCACGAAACCAATGGTCATAGAGAACAGGGCGGGTGAAGCGTAGGGGAACCAAGCGGAACCTTTGGGGTTGCCCAGTGTGGCTTCCCACACAGAAGGCGACACCACCGTCAGAGCGACGGAGGAGATCAGACCCAAGAAGCCACCGATCACCGCGCCACGGGTCGTGCAATCTTTCCACAACACAGCCATGAACAACACGGGGAAGTTGGCGGACGCGGCAATCGCGAACGCCAAGGCCACCATGAAGGCGATGTTTTGCTTCTCAAACGCAATACCCAAGGCCACCGCAATGACGCCCAGAGCCAATGTGGTGATGCGAGAGACGCGCAACTCAGCAGCGCTGTCGGCATTGCCCTTCTTGAACACCGTGGCGTACAAGTCGTGTGACACCGCAGAGGCGCCAGACAAGGTCAAGCCAGCCACCACAGCCAAGATGGTTGCGAAAGCCACAGCAGAGATGAAGCCGTAGAACACGTCGCCACCGACAGTTTTCGCCACCAGCACAGCAGCCATGTTGGCTGTACCTGCGCCGCCTTTGATGATGCCCTTCGCGGTGTCAGCCATCTCAGGATTGGTCAAGACCAAAGTGATCGCGCCAAAACCAATGATGAAAATCAACACGTAGAAGTAGCCAATCCAAGTGGTCGCCCACAACACAGATTTACGAGCTTCTTTGGCGTCAGGCACCGTGAAGAAGCGCATCAAGATGTGTGGCAAACCAGCCGTGCCGAACATCAACGCCATACCGAAAGAGATGGCAGAGATAGGGTCCTTGATAAAGCCACCTGGGCCCATGATGGACAAACCAGCTTTTTCAGGATCAAGGGCAGCAGCTTTTGCCAAGGCGGCAGAAGCGGCAGCGGCGGCATCGGGTGATGCAGCAATCGCAGCGGAGGCAGCAGCAGCGGCCATGGCAGCTTCTTTCGCGTTTGCGGCGATCATGGCTTTCACGACCACGCCTTGCGCGAACAAAGCTTCAGGGCTGAAACCAAACTTAGACAACACCATGATGGCCATGAAGGTCACGCCGGCGAGCAACATGCACGCCTTGATGATCTGCACCCATGTCGTGGCAGTCATGCCGCCGAACAACACGTACACCATCATCAATGCGCCCACGATGACCACAGCCATCCAGTATTCCAAGCCGAACAGCAACTTGATGAGCTGGCCTGCGCCAACCATTTGTGCGATCAGATAGAACGCCACCACCACCAACGTGCCAGAGGCAGCGAAGGCGCGGATAGGGGCTTGCTTGAAGCGGTAGCCTGCCACGTCGGCAAAGGTGAACTTGCCCAAGTTACGCAGACGTTCGGCCATTAAAAAGGTAATGATGGGCCAGCCCACCAAGAAACCGATGGAGTAAATCAAGCCGTCATAGCCCGATGCCATCACGGCAGCGGAAATACCGAGGAACGACGCGGCAGACATATAGTCGCCGGCAATCGCCAGGCCGTTTTGGAAACCAGTGATGCCGCCACCTGCGGTGTAGAAGTCAGCCGCTGATTTGGTTTTTGAAGCCGCCCACTTGGTGATCCAAAGTGTGCCGGCCACGAAGGTCGCAAACATGCCGATGGCGGTCCAGTTGGTTGACTGCTTGGCGGTTTCGCCCAGATCGCCACCTGCTGCCATGGCAGCGCCGCAGGCCACGAAGGCCAGCAGTGCGGTCAAGAGAGTAGAAAACTTTTTCATTTCGTGGCGTCCTTCAAGATTTCTTTGGTCAACGTGTCGTATTCGCTGTTGGCGCGACGCACGTAGATGCCGGTGATCAGGATCGTGAAGATGATCACGCCCATGCCCAGAGGAATGCCGACGGTGGTGACACCGGCGCCGATAGGTTGTGCCAAAAATGGCTTGTTAAATGCAATCAGTGCGATGTAGCCGTAATACACGACCAACATCAACACGGTGAGGAACCAGCCGAAGCCATTGCGTTTAGCGCGCAATGCTTTGTACTTCGGGTGGTTCTGGATCTTGTCGACCACTGGATCACTCATCGTTATCTCCCATTTGGAATATCAAAAAACGCAAGAAGGATGCTTCCTTCATTGACCGCGCTATTGTGTGAATGAGGACTGACCAAGCCCTTACGCACACCATGGGCAAAAAACCTATTCCTTAGAGGGGAATGTTTAAAAATGAGACATATTTTGTTGGTGTAAACCCCTACGCTATTGGGCGAGCATTTGGACATTTGTTGACCGAAATTGGTACGCTATTTCACATCTAGAAAAAAAATCCTAGGGTTAGCACTTGCTTCGGCCGTGGTCGTTGGGTTTGCGCTGTGTCGGTAGCCCTTTGGCTGTCAGAAAACGGTCAGCAATCTCCGAGATAGTCGCGCAGCACAACGCCTACTCAGGGGGTTGGGACAACAAGTCTGAGGAGACAACACACATGGCAACACTAGATGTAGATCGCCCGATGTCGGCGGAAGAGAAGAAGGTGATCTTCGCCTCTTCACTGGGTACCGTTTTCGAGTGGTACGACTTTTACCTGTACGGTTCACTCGCTGCGATTATTGCGAAGCAATTCTTCAGCGGTTTGGATGAAGGCTCTGCGTTCATCTTCGCGTTGTTGGCGTTTGCTGCCGGCTTTATCGTGCGTCCATTTGGTGCGATTTTCTTCGGCCGTTTGGGCGACATGATCGGTCGTAAATACACCTTCTTGGTGACGATCTTGATCATGGGCTTGTCCACCTTCATCGTGGGTATCTTGCCGAACTACGCTAGCATTGGTGTGGCTGCTCCGGTCATCCTGATTTGCTTGCGTTTGCTGCAAGGTCTGGCCTTGGGTGGTGAGTACGGCGGTGCTGCAACTTATGTGGCTGAGCACGCTCCGCACGACAAGCGCGGTGCTTACACCTCTTGGATCCAAACCACGGCAACTCTGGGCTTGTTCCTGTCGTTGATGGTGATCTTGGGTACACGTACGGCTATCGGCGAAGCTGCTTTCGCTGAATGGGGCTGGCGTGTGCCGTTCATTGTGTCAATCGCTTTGTTGGCCGTGTCGGTCTACATCCGGTTGTCGATGAACGAGTCGCCTGCTTTCGTGAAAATGAAAGCCGAAGGTAAAACATCGAAGGCACCTCTGACCGAATCTTTCGGTCAATGGAAAAACCTGAAGATCGTGATCTTGGCCCTCATCGGTTTGACAGCGGGTCAAGCGGTGGTGTGGTACTCGGGTCAGTTCTACGCCTTGTTCTTCTTGACGCAAGCGCTGAAAGTGGACGGCGCAACGGCCAACATCTTGGTGGCTGTCTCTTTGTTGATCGGTACACCGTTCTTCGTTGTCTTCGGTTCGCTGTCTGACAAGATCGGCCGCAAGCCCATCATCATGTTGGGTTGCTTGCTGGCTGTGTTGACTTACTTCCCCGTGTTCGAAGCACTGACCAAGGCCGCTAACCCCGACCTGTACGCAGCGCAACAAAAGAACAAAGTGGTGGTCACGTCTGATGCCAATGAGTGTTCGTTCCAGTTCAACCCAACGGGCACTGTGAAGTTCACCAGCTCCTGCGACATCGCGAAGCAAGTGTTGGCTTCTAGCTCAGTGAGCTACGAAAACGCTGCTGGTCCAGCAGGCGCACCTGCCTCGATCAAGATCGGTGAGACGGAAATCATGAGCTACACATCCAAAGGTGTGCCAGCTGACGAAGTCAAAGCTAAATCGGCGGAGTTCAAAAAGGCCGTGGCCGATGCTTTGAAAGAAGCCGGTTACCCATCCAAGGCTGATCCAGCGAAAGTGGACCAAGTCAAGGTCACCATCATCCTCACTTACTTGGTGATTTTGGTAACCATGGTGTATGGCCCTATCGCTGCGATGTTGGTGGAAATGTTCCCCACACGCATCCGTTACACATCCATGTCTCTGCCATATCACATCGGTAATGGTTGGTTCGGTGGCTTGTTGCCAACGACGGCTTTTGCGATCGTGGCGCAGACCGGCAATATGTACAACGGCTTGTGGTACCCGATCATCATTGCTGGTATGACTTTCGTCATCGGCATGATCTTCGTGAAAGAAACTAAAGACGTGGACATCTACGCTGACGACTAAGCATGTAAGCACCCCAGGGAGGCCTGGGTGCTACATTCAAGCCCTCCCTGGTGGAGGGCTTTTTACTGATTTCGGAGACTCGATATGTTGAAAATTTTTGTAGGTTTCGTGATTTTTGCGGCACTGGCCATGTTCGTCATTTTCAAAGGCGGTAACAGCTTAGACATGGCGGGCGAGAAGCATGGCGATGAGGCGGTGCATGCACCGGCTGAAGCTGCTTCTGGCGCGGCTTCTGACGCGTCTGCCGCCAAGTAATTACAAATTCGTCATTTGTTAAAACGCCACGGCTTGTCCGTGGCGTTTTGCATTGTCCTTTCACCGGTGCGGTGTTGTGCGAGTCTCTAGAATATTCGCCACACTCTCAAAGGCTCCGCCATGACCGGCACCATTCGCATCCGCGGCGCACGCCAGCACAACCTGAAGAATTTAGACCTCGACATTCGGACCGGCGAGCTCACCGTCGTCACCGGCCCCAGCGGTTCGGGCAAATCGAGTTTGGTGTTTGACACCTTGTACGCCGAAGGCCAACGCCGGTACGTAGAGACCTTCAGCGCCTATGCGCGTCAGTTCTTAGACCGCATGGATCGTCCTGCCGTTGACAAGGTCGAAGGCGTACCCCCTGCGATTGCGATAGACCAAACCAACCCCGTGCGCAGCTCGCGTTCGACGGTGGGCACGATGACCGAGCTGAACGACCATTTGAAGTTGTTGATCGCGCGCGCGGGTCAGTTGTTTGACCGTCAAACTGCACAGCCCGTGCAGCACGACACGCCGCAAACCATTTATGCCGAGCTGCAACGCCGGTGCGCCGAGCAGCCACAAGATCCGCGCTTGATCATGACCTTCCCTGTGGAGTTGCCTGCCAACACCACGACGGCTGAGGTCGAGCAGTGGTTGAGCGCGAGTGGGTTCACGCGCATCCATGCCGAGCGCGAAGTGGCCACGCCCACCGGCCCACGCAAACTGTTGGATGTGGTGGCGGACCGGGTCAAGCTGGGCAACACCGAGCAGGCCCGTGTGGTGGAAGCGATTGAGCTGGCCATCAAACGCGGTGGTGGGCGACTCAATGTGTATTGGGAGAAATTGGGGTCAGACACCGATTTCTCTCTGTGGCGCTTCTCTACCGGTTTGCATTGCCCAGACAGCGATCTGCGCTACAGCGACCCCATCCCCTCGATGTTCTCGTTCAACTCCGCCGTGGGCGCGTGCGAAACCTGCCGAGGTTTTGGCCGAGTGATCGGCGTGGACTACGGCTTGGTGGTTCCGAGCGAGAAGCTCACGCTGCGTGCGGGTGCGATCAAAACCATTCAAACACCGGCCTGGAAAGAAACCCAAGATGATCTGATGCGTCACGCCGAAGCCGAAGGCATTCCGCGCGACACGCCTTGGTACAAGCTGAGTCAAGAGCACAAAGACTGGGTCATCCACGGCTCGCCTTTGTGGAAGGGCAAGTGGAACCACCAGTGGTACGGCATCAAACGGTTCTTTGAATACTTGGAGAGCAAAGCCTACAAGATGCACATCCGTGTGTTGCTGTCCAAATACCGTAGCTACACGCCTTGCGGCACGTGTGCGGGCGCACGTTTGAAGACCGACAGTTTGCTGTGGCGCCTTGGCACGAAAGCGCATGCCGATGCTGTGCTGCCACCCGCTAAGCGTTTTATGCCGCAAGGCGTGCAATGGACGCGCGCGCAGCTCGAAGCCATGCCTGGCTTGTGCCTGCATGATTTGATGCTCCTGCCCATCGACAAGCTGCACCAGTTTTTCAACAGCACACAGGTGGATGTGGCGGGGCCCGATGCGCAGGCCTTGCATTTGCTGATGGACGAAATTCGAACACGCTTGAAATACCTGAGCGATGTAGGCATTGGCTACCTGACGCTTGACCGCCAAAGCCGAACGCTCAGCGGTGGCGAGGTGCAACGCATCAACCTCACTACCGCCCTTGGGACCTCGTTGGTGAACACCTTGTTTGTGTTGGACGAGCCCAGCATTGGTTTGCATCCGCGCGACATGAACCGCATTAACGAAGCCATGCTTCGCTTGCGTAATGCCGGCAACACGCTGGTGGTGGTTGAACACGACCCTGCCGTCATGCTGTGTGCCGACCGCATCATCGACATGGGCCCAGGCCCCGGTGTGCGTGGCGGGCAGATTGTGTTTGATGGCACAGCCGAGTCCTTGAAGTCTGCCGACACCTTGACCGGTGCGTACTTGGGCGCCCGTAAAACCATTGGCCTAGGCCTCAAACGCGTGGTCACGGACAACACGCCGCGTTTGATTTTGGAAGGCGCCCGCGAACACAACCTGAAAAACCTGAGCATCGAGTTCCCGTTGCAGCGCTTGGTGTGTATCACTGGTGTCAGTGGCTCTGGCAAATCGACGTTGATTCAAGACGTGCTCACGCCCGCCTTGATGCGCCACTATGGCCGTGCCACTGAAACGCCGGGCGCACACGACCGTTTGCTGGGGGCGGACTACTTGAGCGACGTGGTGTTTGTGGATCAATCCCCGATTGGTAAAACCGCACGTTCCAACCCCGCCAGCTACGTTGGTGCATGGGAGGCGGTGCGCGAGATTTTCTCGGTTGCCCCCATGTCTAAGCAGCGTGGCTACACCGCCTCAAAGTTCAGCTTCAACAGTGGTGATGGCCGTTGCCCCACCTGCGGTGGCTCTGGGTTTGAGCATGTGGAGATGCAGTTTTTGAGTGACGTGTATTTGCGCTGCCAAGATTGCAACGGGCAACGCTATCGCCCAGAAATCCTAGAGGTTCGCATCGAGCGCAAAAAACCGATGGGCGAAGGCGTCGCACCCATCAGCGTCTTCCTCAATGTGGCCGAGGTGCTGGACCTGACCGTCGGTGAAGCGTTGGAGATTTTTGCGGGAGACCGTGACGTGGTGCGCACTCTGCAACCCATCGTGGATGTGGGTTTGGATTACGTGAAGCTGGGTCAGCCTGTACCCACACTCAGCGGCGGTGAGGCCCAGCGTTTGAAGCTGGCTGGGTTCTTGGCGGAAGCCGCGAAAGCCAAAACATCCAGCAAGCAATTGCTCGCAAAAAAGGGTGTGCTGTTCATGTTTGACGAGCCCACCACGGGCTTGCACTTTGACGACATTGCCAAACTCATGCGCGCCATGCGCCGTTTGCTGGAAGACGGTAACTCGCTCATCGTGATTGAACACAACCTTGACGTGATTCGTGCCAGCGATTGGTTGATTGACCTAGGCCCCGAAGGGGGTGACGCCGGCGGTTGGCTGGTGGCAGAGGGACCGCCCGAAACGGTACGCTTGCACGCCACCTCGCACACCGGCAAGGCCTTGCGCGATTACGCCGAGTCCATGGGCTCGGTGTATGCGGTCGATGCCATCAAAGCCTCGAAGGCCTTGGTGGCCTCGGAGCATTCGGCCGCGTATGCAGCAGCCAGCTCGGGCTCGATCCAAATCATCAACGCCAAAGAGCACAACCTCAAGAGCTTGAGTGTGGACATTCCTCGCGGCAAGTTCAACGTGATCACGGGCGTGTCTGGCTCGGGCAAGTCCACCTTGGCGTTTGACATTTTGTTCAATGAAGGCCAGCGCCGCTATCTAGAAAGTCTCAACGCTTACGCCCGCAGCATCGTGCAGCCTGCCGGCCGCCCCGAAGTGGATGCGGTGTATGGCATTCCGCCCACCGTGGCGATTGAGCAGCGTTTGAGCCGTGGTGGCCGTAAGTCCACCGTGGGCACTACCACCGAGGTGTGGCACTTTTTGCGCTTGCTGTACGTCAAGCTTGGCACGCAGCATTGCATCCACGATGGGGCTGCAGTGCAACCGCAAACGACAGACCGCATCGCCGCGCAGTTGATGCGTGAATTCAAAGGTCAGCACATTGGGCTGATGAGCCCCTTGGTGATGAACCGCAAAGGCGTCTACACCGAACTGGCTGATTGGGCGCGGCCGCGCGGCTACACGCACTTGCGTGTGGATGGTCACTTTTTACCCACCAACGGCTTTCCGCGATTGGACCGTTTCAAAGAGCACACGATTGAGCTGCCCGTGGCGAGCTTAGAGGTGACTGCGCAAAATGAAACCGTCTTACGCCAAGCCCTGATGACCGCCTTGGAGCATGGCAAAGGCGTGGTGCATGTGTTGAGCCAGCTCGATGGTTTGCGTGAGGCCATGGAAGCAGGGGCCGACACCAATAGCATCGGCCGCGTGGATGTGTACTCCACCAAACGCGCTTGCCCCGTGTGCGATACCTCGTACACCGAGTTGGACCCACGTCTGTTCTCGTACAACAGCAAGCACGGCTGGTGCCCCGATTGCGTGGGCACGGGCGTGAAGCTCAACAAAGACCAGCGTAAAGTGTTGGACGACTCGGTCCGCGACGACAAGGACAAAGGACGCGAACAAACCTTTGCCGAACCCGATGTGGATAACTTGGTCGATCAAGCGTGCCCTGCCTGCGAAGGTACGCGCTTGAACGTCACAGCCCGAGCGGTGAAGTTTGCAGGCGTGAGCATCACCGACATTGCCCGCCTGAGCGTGACCGACATTCGTAAGTGGGTCGAAAAGCTCGAGATGAGCGGTCGCGATGCAGACATCGCACGCGACTTATTGCCAGAAATTAAGAGCCGTCTGGAGTTCTTAGAACAAGTGGGCTTGAACTACCTCACGCTCGACCGTGGCGCGCCGACGCTGAGCGGCGGTGAGGCGCAACGCATTCGCTTGGCCGCGCAACTGGGCAGCAACCTCCAGGGCGTTTGCTATGTGCTGGACGAGCCCACCATTGGCTTGCACGCACGCGACAACCAGATCCTGTTGAACGCCCTGCATTTGCTCAGCGAGAAAGGCAACACCTTGGTTGTGGTGGAGCACGACGAAGACACGATTCGACGTGCCGACCACATCATCGACATTGGCCCCAGCGCGGGTAAGCGCGGCGGGCGTTTGATGGGTGAGGGATCAGTGAAGGACATCACCGACCAAGCGGAGTCGCAAACGGGTCGGTATTTGCTGCATGCGATGCGGCACCCGTTGCAGGCGCGTCGGCCTGTTGCTTCGCTCGCTGCGAAGGACGAGGGCTTGGTTCTTAACTGGCTGTCGTTAGAAGGCGCTTCGCTGCACAACTTGAACGACGTGAGTGTGGACATCCCACTCAAACGTTTGGTGGCAGTGACGGGCGTATCGGGCTCGGGCAAGTCCACACTCGCGCGTGATGTGTTGTTGCACAACGTAGCCGCAGCTGTGGCGCAGCGTTCAACGCAGGCGGGCCGCAAGCTTGACGACGAAGGCAAACATCCTGCGTGGGTGGGTTGTACAGGATTAGATGGTTACCAAACCATCGACCGCGTGTTGGAAGTGGACCAAACGCCGATTGGCAAAACACCGCGCAGCTGCCCCGCGACCTACATTGGTTTTTGGGACACGATTCGCAAACTCTTCGCCGAAACGTTAGAGGCCAAAGCCCGCGGCTATGGCGCGGGGCGCTTCAGCTTCAACACCGGCGAAGGACGCTGCCACGCCTGCGAGGGCCAAGGCCTACGCACGATCGAGATGAGCTTTTTGCCCGATGTGAAAGTGCCGTGTGAAACCTGTCGCGGCGCGCGCTTCAACCCCGAAACCTTGGCGGTGAGCTGGCGCGGCAAAAGCATTGGTGATGTGTTGCAGATGGAGGTCGACGAGGCGGTGGCGTTCTTTGCCACCATGCCCAACATCGCGCACCCGTTGCAACTTCTCAAAGACGTGGGTTTGGGCTACCTCACCTTGGGCCAGCCCTCACCCACGCTCAGCGGCGGAGAGGCTCAGCGCATCAAGCTGGTCACCGAACTCAGCAAAGTGCGTGACGACGTGACCCGCCGTGGCAACAAAGCCCCGCACACGCTGTATGTGTTGGACGAGCCCACGGTTGGTCTGCACATGGCCGACGTGGACAAGCTGATTCGCGTGTTGCACCGCTTGGTCGATGGGGGCCACAGCGTGGTGGTGATTGAGCACGACCTCGATGTGGTGGCCGAAGCCGATTGGATCATTGACCTCGGCCCTGAAGGGGGCGATGGCGGTGGCTTGATCGTGGCAGCGGATACACCCGAGGCTGTGGTGGCTTTGGGGACGCATACCGGTGTTGCGTTGAAGCCTGTGCTGGCGCGGTCTTGAAGATGCCAACGCTCAAAGATCTGCTGACGCATCGCGGCTTTGTGCGCTTCATGGGCGCACGCTTTTTGGTGGTGACGGCCAATCAAATGTTGATGGTGGCTGTGGCTTGGCACATGTATGACCTCACGGGAAGCGCTTGGGACCTAGGGCTGGTTGGGCTCTTTCAGTTTGTACCGGCTTTGTTGTTGACGTTGCCTGCTGGGCATGTGGCCGACCGTGTGCATCGCGGGCGTTTGTTTGCGGCATGTGTGGCGATTCAGGCGACGGTGTCGGCGTGGTTGGTCTGGGCCACGCTGGGGGAGTTTGTTAGCCGTGATTTGATTTTGTTCTTGTCAGTGGTGTTGGGCAGCACGCGTGCTTTTCAAATGCCAGCGCAGCAAGCGCTCATGCCCATGCTGTTGCCTCATAACTTTTTGCAACGCGGGGTGGCTTTGAGCTCTAGCGCATTGCAGGCAGGCACCATTGGTGGGCCCGCCCTAGGCGGTGTGCTTTATGCGCATGGGGCCTTGACGGTCTATGCCGCGTGCGTGGCCATGATGTTGGTGTCGAGCGCGCTCACCTTGACGGTGCGATACGTCCATCATGCAACGCAAGAAGCTGTTTCTTGGACGTCTGCGATGGCCGGCGTGACATTTGTGTGGCACAACAAAATTTTGTTGGGTGCCACATCGTTGGATTTGTTTGCAGTCTTGCTAGGTGGCGCGACGGCCCTGTTACCCATTTACGCGCGCGACATGTTGCACACGGGCCCAGAAGGCTTGGGTTTGTTGCGTGCCGCCCCTGCGGCTGGCGCATTGCTGATGTCGTTTGTCATGCTGCGTTGGCCGTTGCGCCGACATGTGGGCTATAGCCTGTTAGGTGCGGTGGCGGTATTTGGGGTGGCCACCGTGATCTTTGGTTTCTCGCATCACTTTGGTTTGTCGTTGTTGGCCTTGGCCGTGACCGGCGCGGCAGACAACATCAGCGTGGTGACGCGTTTGACCTTGATGCAGCTTCAAACGCCAGATGAAATTCGTGGACGAGTGGCCGCCGTCAATTCGATTTTTATTGGCGCATCCAACCAACTCGGTGAGTTTGAGTCTGGTGCCGTGGCCGCGCTTTGGGGGCCGGTGGTATCGGTCGTCAGTGGTGGCGTTGGGACTGTGCTGGTGGCCGCATCTTGGGTGAAATTGTTTCCAACTTTGGCGCAGCGGGATCGCATGCAATGAAGTTGTACGTGAAGAGTGGCTCAGTGGCATTGCCCTAGGCTCCTCTTCGCTGCGCTCAGAATGTCGCTACGTGCAACACCACTGAACCCCTCTTCACTACGTCGTACGACGTGAATTAACCGGCATTGGAGAGCGCCAACCCCGCATGCTCCCGCAGCGGATGGAAATGAATCTTTGGAAACCGCTCTTGCGCCAGTCGCACGTCATACGGCGAGGTGCACAGATACGCCAATGTGTTGGCCGCGTCCAACGCCATGCGCTGTGGGTACGCATAGTTGAACTCGCGCAGCTCTGCCGGTGTGTCCGCGGTGATCCAACGCGCACCGGTGTACTGGCAGCTCTCTAGCTTCACATCGCAGTCGTATTCGGCTTTCAAGCGGTGTTGCACCACTTCAAACTGCAACTGGCCCACGGCACCCAGCAGCATGGCGCCACCGGCTTCGGGTTTGAACACCTGAATCGCGCCTTCTTCACCCAACTGGTCTAAGCCTTGTTGCAGTTGTTTGGTGCGCAATGGGTTTTTCAAAATCACGGTCATGAATAGCTCAGGGGCAAAGAACGGCAAGCCGGTGAATTGCAGTGCGGGTCCGTCGGTGATGGTGTCACCCAGCTGCACACCGCCGTGGGTGGTGAAGCCGATGATGTCGCCCGCGTAGGCTTCTTCCACCGCCTCGCGACGCTGTGACATGAACGTCACCACGCTGGTGGGGCGCAGCTCTTTGGCGGTGCGTTGCACCTTGAGCTTCATGCCTGGGGTGAACTTGCCAGAGGCCACGCGCACAAAGGCAATGCGGTCGCGGTGGTTGGCATCCATGTTGGCTTGCACCTTGAACACTACGCCAGCGAAGCCCTCGTCTTCGGGCTGAATGGTCTTCTCCACGGTTTGGTTGTTCACGACCAAGTGGCTCAAGCGGGGGCGCGGCGCGGGAGCGAGGTCGACCAAGGCGTCGAGCACCTCCATCACACCAAAGTTGTTCACGCCCGAGCCAAAGAACACGGGGGTTTGTTTGCCGGCTAAGAAGGCATCTTTGTCAAACGTGGGGGATGCGCCGGTGGCCAGCTCCATGCTTTCCATGGCGGAGACCCACTCTGCACCAAAGCGTTCGGCGAGGAACGCTTGCTCGGTGAGCGCGTGTGTTTCAAAGTCTTGTGGCAACCGCTCGCTGCCGGAGTCAAACACGGTCATGGCTTGCGTGCGCAAGTTGATGATGCCGCCAAAGCTTTTACCTTGACCCACTGGCCAAGTCATGGGCACGCAGGGCATGCCGAGTTCGCGTTCGACTTCGTCGAGGATGTCGAGTGGGTCGCGCACTTCGCGGTCCATCTTGTTGACGAAGGTGATGATGGGGGTGTCGCGTTGACGGCAGACCTCAATCAAGCGGCGGGTTTGTGCTTCCACACCGTTGGCGGCGTCAATCACCATCAAGGCCGAGTCCACGGCGGTGAGCACACGGTAGGTGTCTTCCGAGAAGTCTTTGTGGCCGGGGGTGTCGAGCAGGTTGATCACGCGGTCGCGGTAAAGCATCTGCATGACCGACGAGGCCACCGAGATGCCGCGCTGCTTTTCAATCTCCATCCAGTCTGAAGTGGCGTGGCGGCTGGCTTTTCGGCCCTTCACAGCGCCCGCGATTTGGATCGCGC
>CAIODK010000089.1 GCA_903856995.1 uncultured Burkholderiales bacterium | reverse complement strand
AGTCTGGGCCCGTGTGCTCGCGTTGGATGAAACGCAGCAACTGCTGTGAGGCGTCCTTCTTCTCCACGATGGTGTAGCGGATGTTGGGGCGGTCAAAGCTGCTGACGAACTGCTGCGCCTCTTCGAGCTGCAGGCGTTCCACGATGTCGGCCCGCGTGAGCGCATCCGCAGTGGCGGTGAGCGCTAGGCGCGGCACGCCGGCATAGCGCTCGTGCAGCACCGTGAGGGCGCGGTATTCGGGGCGGAAGTCGTGGCCCCATTGGCTCACGCAATGCGCTTCGTCGATCGCAAACAGACTGAGCTTGCCTTGCTCGTACAGCAGGTCGAGCTGTGCCAAAAAGCGTGGCGTGGTGATGCGCTCAGGCGCGGCGTACAGCAGGGTGATGTCGCCACGGCGCAGGCGTTGCTCGACCGCGTTGGCTTCCTCGCCACTGAGGCTGGAATTTAAAAAATCGGCTTCAACGCCCGCCTCGTGCAGTGCGCCCACCTGGTCGTGCATCAGCGCGATCAGGGGTGAGACCACGATGGCAATCCCGTGGCCGGCCCGCTGGCGGGCGATGGCGGGGATTTGGTAGCAGAGCGATTTGCCGCCGCCGGTGGGCATGAGCACCAACGCATCGCCGCCGCCGCACACGTGGTTGACGATGGCTTCTTGCGGCCCGCGAAACGCGTTGTAGCCAAACACCTCGCGCAGGATGTCTTGCGGATTCACCTCTGCCACGGCGGTCTCAGCGAGGGGGTGATCGAGTGGCAAAACGTGCGGCATGGGGCAGTATTGTCGCCCTTCTTACAATGGCGGGATGACCCAAGCCTACACACGCGCAAAAGAATTACCGGCCATCTTGGCCAAACGCATCGCCATCCTCGACGGGGCCATGGGCACCATGATCCAGCGCTTCAAGCTGGGCGAAGCGCAATACCGCGGCGAACGGTTCAAAGACTTCCACAAAGACGTCAAGGGCAACAACGAGTTGCTCAGCCTCACCCGCCCCGATGTGATTCGCGACATTCACGAGCGCTACCTCGCTGCGGGTGCAGACCTGATCGAAACCAACACGTTTGGCGCGACCACCATTGCGCAGGCCGATTACGACATGGCCGACTTGGCCTACGAGATGAACCTGGCCTCGGCCCGCATCGCCCGCGAGGCCTGCGACAAATACAGCACACCCGACAAGCCCCGTTTCGTGGCGGGCGCGGTCGGTCCCACCCCCAAAACAGCCAGCATCAGCCCCGATGTGAATGACGCTGGCGCACGCAATGTGAATTTTGAAGAGCTGCGTGCTGCGTATTACGACCAAGTCAAAGCCTTGGTCGAGGGCGGTTCGGACGTGTTGTTGGTGGAAACCATCTTTGACACGCTCAATGCCAAAGCCGCGTTGTTTGCGATTGAAGAATTCTTTGAAGACTCAGGCGAACGCTTGCCCCTCATCATCAGCGGCACCGTGACCGACGCCTCCGGGCGCATCTTGAGCGGTCAAACCGTGACCGCCTTTTGGTACAGCGTGCGCCACGCGCAGCCACTGGCCATTGGCCTGAACTGCGCTTTGGGTGCCACACTGATGCGCCCCTACATCCAAGAGCTCAACAAAGTGGCCGGAGATACCTTCATCAGCTGCTACCCCAACGCCGGCTTGCCCAACCCCATGAGCGACACCGGCTTTGACGAAACGCCCGATGTCACCAGCCGCCTGCTGCACGAGTTTGCGGCAGAAGGGCTGGTCAACATCGTGGGCGGCTGCTGCGGCACCACGCCCGAGCACATCGCGGCCATTGGCAACGCGGTGGCGGACCAAAATGCCCGCGCTGTCAGCGCTGGGCCGTTCTATCGCGAAGCCGCATAAGCTTTATATGGTGTCGGCTATTTTCAAAGAGCATGGCCATGTCAATCGCCATTTGATCTCTGAGAAGTTGGCGTTGACCAAACTCCAAGCTAGCCAACTGCTGCGTGAGTTCTTGCACGTTCACGCACCTCTGGTGGCGTGGGACGGTGGTCGCAACGCGTACCGGATGACGCCAGCACGACGCATCTAAGTCCAGACCCGCAAGGCTGGCACCTACATGACCGAGCGCTGCACGCGACACGTGGCAAGAGGCGGCGCAGCCTAAACGGCGCAAAATTGGGTTTTGTGTTCGCCCCACCGGAGACCGCACCCATGCCGCACCATTCATTGAGCGCCTGCGAGGCCGCCCAGCAACTGTCCCAACGGACCCTGCGTGCCGAAGACTTGGTGCGCGACTGTCTGGCCCGCATCGACGCCCGCGACAGCGAGGTGCAAGCGTGGTCGCATGTGGCCCGTGAGTCCGCATTGGCCCGCGCCAAAGCCTTAGACAAAGGCGCACACCAAGGCTTATTGCATGGCTTGCCGATTGGCGTGAAAGACCTGATCGCCACCGCCGACATGCCCACCACCTATGGCTCGCCGATTTATGCGGGGCATCAACCCGCGTATGACGCCAGTTGCGTGGCGTTGGCGCGCGCCGCAGGTGCCGTGGTGATGGGCAAAACGGTGACCACCGAATTCGCCACCTTCCAGCCCAACCAAACCCGCAACCCGCACAACCTCGCGCACACCCCAGGCGGCTCGTCCTCTGGCTCGGCGGCGGCGGTAGCCGACGCCATGGTGCCTTTGGCGCTGGGCACACAAACCGCAGGCTCGCTCATGCGGCCAGCCGCTTACTGTGGCGTGGTCGCTTTCAAGCCCAGCTTTGGCGGCATCAACCGCGCGGGCGTCAAACCTTT
>CAIODK010000088.1 GCA_903856995.1 uncultured Burkholderiales bacterium | reverse complement strand
TTCGCGCGCTTGGTCACGCCGACGCACAAAGTCGTGCACGCTCTTGATGACTTTGCCAGCGCGCTCGGCTTGCTGTCCGATGCGTTGAATCGCGCTGCTCAAGGACTCGGCCAAGTGCGGGTCTTTGAACGCAGCGTCTTGCAGCAGGTTCATGCTGCCTGTGGCGTAGCTGGAAATCGCTGCCAGCGGTTGGTTCAATTCGTGGCTCAGCAGCGACGCCATCTCGCCCACTGTGGCCAAACGGGCAGTAGCTTGCAAACGCTCTTGGCTGGCACGCGAGACTTCTTCCACGCGCCGTTGTTCACTGATGTCGAGCACCGCACCCATCCAGCCCGTTTGATCGCCCAAAGCATTGATGAGCGGGGCTTCAAAAATCATGACTGGAAAGAGCTCACCATTTTTACGCATGAACACCGACTCCACCCCTTCACGCGGTGGCGCGTTGCCAGCCAAACGCAGGGCTTGGCGTTGGCCGTATTCGTCCACCATCTCCGGCGGCCAGTACGGCGCTGGCATGCCAAAGCCCACCAACTCTTTGGCATCAAAGCCGACCATTTCACAAAAAGCGGGGTTGACATAGGTGATGCGGCCTTGGTTGTCCCGCGCGCGCAAGCCGGTGACGAGCGAGTCTTCCATGGCCTTACGAAAAGCCAAGGCATCGGCCAAATCCAACTCCACGCGCAGACGACGTCGCATGTCACGCGCCAGCAAGATAAGCACGGTCACCAACGCCAGGGCCATCGCGGTCACCAAAGCGGTCAACACATTGGGAAACAGATCAGGGGCGCCACGCCAGCTGTCCATGCGCAACACCATGGTGTGGCCAGGCAAATCGAGCAGCTGTTTGGCGATGAACACGCGCGAGCCACGTCGCGCCGTGCCATGCATAGCCAAGCGCGTGCCATCTGACTCCGTGAATGACACCTCTTGGCTACGCGTGAGGTGTGGCCCCACGAGGTTCACCAAAATTTCGCTCAACGCATATGTCGCCACGGTATAGCCAGTGAGCTGTCCGTCGGTGATGACGGGCAAGCACACGTCCATGATCTCTAAGCCTAGTCCATCAGACTGGGGGACATACGTGCTCGCGCCATAGCCCGGACCGCTTTGGCGACGCGCCACGCCACAGGCTTGCACCACCTCGGGCTGATTGGCAACTCGGCCAAAACGCTGGAACACGGGGGCACGAAAGGGGGTGTCAATGCTTTTCAAAACGCGCAAGTCGGAGTCACGCAATTCCAATCGCAACCACTCGCGGTGATCGCGCAGCAAGGCATTGGCGTCTTGCGCCCAAGGCACGGTGCTGCGGTCCGCGTATTGCAGCGCTTGCAAGCTTTGCACGTTGCGGGTGAGAGCGGTGCGAATGTCAGTCACCGCATCGGCCGCATCGCGCTCAATGCGACTTTGTACTTGGCTCACCTCATAGCGACCTGCCAGCCACACCAAAGTGCTGAGCATCGACAGCACCAGCACCACCAAGAGCCCCCACAGCACCCAGCGACGGACATGGGGAACCGAGGAAGTCAGCATCAATCGAGCTTTGTGACGCGGGGGGCGGCCCATGTGCCGTCCACATGGAATTCGGTAGTGCCCGCACGCACCAGCGGTTTACTCAACACCATCTGCGCGAGGTAGCTGGTCAACCCGATCAACGGGTTGATGGTGGCCACATAGAGCGCTGCAGTTCCGGCATTGATTTCCGGCACCACCACGACTTTGAGGTTTTGTGTTTCAAGCGCCAAGTTCGCGCTGCCCTCGATCAAGGCGCCTGCCACGACGCCCTTCATTTGCAAATTATTGGTCGAGGCAACACCTTGGTCGATGCTCACATCGCCACGAACAAAGTCAAACGCAAAACCGTCGCTGAAGAGGTCGCTGAAGTCCAAGGTTAAGCGGCGCGGCAAGGCTTGCAAGTTCAACACCCCCAACAAACGTGCAGCGCCTGGTTCGGTTTTAAGGAACTGCCCTTTTTCAATCGACAAATTCATCTTGCCCGACATGCTGGCGTAGTCCATCGTGATGGGTGAGCCTTGCCATGAGACCTGCCCTTCGAGTCGCCCCTCTCCATGCCGAATCGCGTCAGGCGTCCCCAAGCGGCCAAGCAACTCGCCGCTGTCACGAATCACCAATGCGAAGTTGAGCTGTGTGCGGCGCAGGCGTGGGCCATCCGCCATCCAGCTTCCATTCGCGGTCAAGGTGGCTTCAGGCAAGGTGACATTGAATTTGTTCAAGCGCCATTCACGCGCCGCGTTAGCGCCCACACGATTCACGGCACTCACCTCAAGTCGGCCCATTTTTTTGCCGCGCAAGGTCAGTTCATTGATGACGATGTCCAGCGTCGGAATGCTGCTGGGCTGCTCACTCAAGAGGCGCTCCACGTCAGGTACCAGACTGGGAGGGATTTTGAGGTAAGCCAAACGCACGAACAGCTGCGCCGGCGAATTGCCATTCGGAGGGCGGACCTCAGCAGAGCCATTCATCTCGTCGGCACTGAGGTTGAAGCGCCAGACATCACCTTGGCGCGTGCCGCCAACCAGCACCTGGTGAATCACACGATCAGCGACTTTGATTTGCCCCGCTTGCAACGCGGCAAAAGTCGGCATGTAATCTTGCGCACTGTCGCCCGTGGCCTCGCTTCCAATCACTGCAGTGGAAGCGGTCTTTCGCTTCAACGGTGACGTGCCTGTCAGCTGCGTGAGCGCCGTGTTCCACGCATCGAGGTCCAACATGGGTAGCTGCAAATTCAGGCTCACAGCGTTGTCACGCATGGGCACAGCCTCTATCACCGACGGCCCGACCGCGATGCCCCCGCTCACAACACGGGTCTGCGGACCACTCAGGTCACGGACATATGTGGCCGAGACCAAGCGGTCTAAAGTGACCTTGATTTGGTCTCTCAAAATACGTGACTTGGGTTGCAGTGATTCACGCGTCAATTGCGACTCGATGCGCAGCGGCATCAGCGTCGCCGCTGTTTTGTTCAGGGGCGGGGGCAGGGTCAAGGCCATGCCTTTGAGGTCACTGCTGAGCAGCAGCTCAGGCTGCCCACGCCGCAGGCCCAGTACGGCGTTGTACGAAGTCTTGCCTGTGGCGCGTTGAGCCACGCGGGAGATGAAACCCAACTCGCGCGCTTGCCGCAAACCCTCGGCTGTGAGATCCCCACGGATCTTGAGTTGCAAAGGCGCCCGCTCCTCGTTGACGACAAAGGACAAGCCGCCGTCCAAGGTGGCGTTGCCGCCCAATAACTGAGCTTGCACACCTTTGAGCTGAAACCCTTGTTCGTTGAACTGCAAGGTGCCGCGCGTGCGGTTGAGCACCGGCGTACCTGGGATCACTTGCAAGGCGTTGTCGGCGAATATCACGCTGCCCTGCACTTGCGTACTCGTCAGCTTGGCGAGCGGCACGGTCAACGCCAGCTTGTAATTGGCATCCCCGCTGGCTTCGCTTTTACTGAGCACCGTACCGGTTAAATCATTCAGTGCCGACTTGGCCACCATGTTCAACACTTGCTGCAACGGGCCGCGTGCTTCGCCGGTCACACTGACCACGGTTTGCGCCAAGTTCGGGATGTGTGCCTCCACTTTTTGCCATGTCACATCGGGTGCGCCAGCCAATTGCGTGCGACCTTTGAAGTGCAAAGCGGTGCGGTCAAACACCAACTCGCCATTCAATTCGGTGAGCGCTGGCCACGCAGGCGCACCGGTTGTTTTGGGCTTGGCGACGACGGGCGGCACATACGCATAACGGCCTTGCGCGACTTGGGCAACGAGACGGAACTCACCCAGTTTGGGGTTCTCAAACGGCATGTCAAGCAAGTTGCCGCGTAAGCGCATCGTCACATGGCTGGCCTGCCCGGCTAGCACGGCATCACGCACATAGGCGCGCACATCAGCCGGCAAGATATTGGGTAAATAGCGGTGTACTTGCGTGACGTTGGCGCGCGCGAGGGTCGCCGTCAAATCCAACACACCAGGCATGCGCGCATCGCCTTCACCGGTTTTCCAATTGCCACTGAATTCGCCGGTCACATCCTCATTCACCACGTGTCCTTGTGTGAACTGCACAGCCACGTCATCGCCCTTCAGTTGCCAGGCGATTTGTGCCGAAGCCGCATCCAGCGGGATACGTGGCTGATCCAAACCGACGGGCAAGGTGAGGCTACCTTTGTTCACAGCCACGCGGGCTTTGCCGCCCATTTGGTTCAGGTCAAATTCGAGCTGTGCGGCTTGTAGGCCGGGCAGGTATCGCAACGGGCTGTCTGGCTGCTCATCGTGTTGCAGGGTGAGTTGATGTAACTGCCCGTGGGCGCTGTAGTTCAACGAGGCATCCGCGTTGCGTTGCCATGTGGCTTTGAGTTGGTTCACCTGCCCCTGCGGTTGCACACGTGCCAACATGGCGCGCAATGCCTCTGGTAGAGGCAAGCGTTGGCTGATTTGCGTCAGCGCATCCAAGTCCAATCGGTCGGCATTCAAGGTGCCGGAAGCAAGGTCCTCGCCGCGCCAGCTCACACGCAACTCCCCCCCAGGCCAGTGCTCGCCCTCTTGGGTGTCAAACACCAAATCTTGGCTGCTGATCTCGACCTCTCCCTCTGGCCAGCGCGCGCCGACGCGTCCCCGCACCTGACGCAAAACCAAGGGTCGCAAATCAGCACCCAAACGCACATTGACTGCATCCAAGGACACATCGGCTGTGACGCCCACCGATTGGCCATGACTGACATCCGTCCACACACGAACCGCCCCGCGACCTTCTTGCAACGACAGCCCTTTGTCCATCGCGACCCACTGGCGCAACGACGCGAGATCCACATGCGGCAAATCGGCAAACAACTCGCCCGACCATTGCGCGCTATCACCCGCGCGAGACCAAGGCCGTTGGTGGAATTTGCCAAGCACTTTGAAACGCTGACCAAACCCTTCAGGCGGCGTGACCTCTGCGCTCATCTCATGACGAAGCCATGGGTTGCGCACGGTCACATCCACGCCCTTGAGCGTCAACACGGGCGCCTTGGTTTGCGCGTCAGCGGGACGGGTTTCGTCGCGCCAGTGCACCACGCCTTGGTGGACCACGAATTCGGGTTGCGAGAAAAACCAATCTGCGCCGCTACCGTCACCCGCAATCCCGATGTCTAGTCCAGCGACCCACACATGCCCTTGGGCGTCGCGACGAATTTCTAACTCAGGTTGCTCAATGTCGAGTTGTTCAAACTGTCCTTGCAGCACAGAGCGGGGCGATACCGCCGCCAAGACGCGCGGCAAACGCAGCGCCTTGCGGCCCTCGCGGTCAAACAACTGCACGTCGGTCACCTCAAACCAAGGCACCCACCAACCACCTTGCGCGCTGATGCCGCCAATCTCTATGCGCAACCCCATGGCACGCGATGCTTGTTGCTGCAACACCTCGCGGTAATCGCCAATTCGCGGCACAATGAAAATGTGCAAGGCGCTCCAAGCCAACAGCACAGCCACCCATGCAAACGCCACCACGCCCAACGCCCAATAGATGGCACGCCGCCAAACTGACTTGGTTTTCAAATCAGGCGTATCGCGGTCGGGGGTGGGGTTTACAGGATCAGACAAATGTTTCATGGAGCTAGCAACGTGACCGGAATTATCTCCTCCTCCATGCAGAATTTGAGTACTTATTCGCGCCTCGTACAGCGGTTGCGCCGCCGCTACCCCCAAGAGCTGCATTTGCTGCCCGCGGGTGCGCCCGTGATGGACACCCTGCAGACCTGTTTTGACGCGCTGCGCCAGACCTATCCCGTCGGCGACGCCCTGCGCATGCTGCGCCAACTGGTGATGGAGCGCTTGGTCGTCATGGACTGCGAGCAACACGCCGAGCTCGCCGTGGTCACCCGCGCCGTCACCGAATTGGCCGAGTTCGCACTCGACGCCGCGTTTCACGACGCCCAAGCTCAGCTCGATGCCAGCTACGGCGTTCCCACCACGCCCAGTGGCGAGCGTGCCATCCTGTGGATCATCGGCATGGGCAAACTTGGCGCCCGCGAGCTGAACGTTTCCAGCGACATCGACCTGATTTATGTGTACGACGAAGATGGCGATACCACGGGGCTGCCCGATGGACGCGGTCGTATTAGCAACCGTGACTACTTCGCCAAAGCCGTCAAACTGATTTATGCCTTGATTGGCGACCCCACCGAGCACGGCATTGTGTTTCGCATGGACCTGGCACTCCGCCCCAACGGCAATTCAGGGCCCAGCGTGGTCTCACGTCAATCGCTCGAAGAGTATTTTCTTGTGCAGGGCCGCGAATGGGAGCGGTTTGCATGGCTCAAGAGCCGCGTCGTCGCCCCGTTTTCTGCCAGCGCCAAGTCCGCGGAACTGCGCGACACCGTGCTGCCCTTTGTCTACCGACGGTATTTGGACTACAACGTCTTCGAGTCGCTGCGAGGCTTGCACCAACAAATTCGTAAACATGCCGCCGCACGCAGCGTCGGCCACCCCGAACGCGCGAATGATGTCAAGCTGTCTCGCGGCGGCATTCGTGAAGTTGAATTCACCGTGCAACTGCTGCAGGTGGTACGCGGGGGCCAGTTCCCTGAGCTGCGAACGCGCCCGACGCTACAGGCTCTGCAACGCTTGAGCCAAGCCAACCTCATGCCCGCAACGACTGCCGACGCCCTGGCCAAAGCCTATGTTTTTTTGCGCCAAGTTGAACACCGAATTCAATACTTGGACGACCAACAAACCCACAACTTGCCCACCGACGAGGCGGACTTGCACTGGATCGCCTTGACGCTCGGTTACGGTGATATCACCGACTTCAGCGCCCAGCTCGATCAGCACCGCGCATGTATCGCGAATGAGTTTGAACGTTTGTTGGGGCTGGGCGACGCACCCACCTCGGCCGTCCAAAGCATCGACTTGGAAACCTTGCTGCCTCACCTGCACCCACGCTTACGGGACCGCGTGGCAAATTGGTCCGAACAACCGCGTGTTCGCGCTTTGCGCGATGAAGGCGTGCAACGTTTGCTCAAGCTGTTGCAACGCACCAATGCGTGGGTCACACAGGGGCGCGTCACCGAAGAAGCGGCCGTGCGCTGGAGCGATTGGATGGAGCCACTGCTGCGCCGTGAAAGCTATTTGGCGTTGCTGGTGGAGCGTCCCCGCGTCCACGAGCAGCTGATGCATTTGTTGGGCATGGCGCGCTGGCCCGCCACCTATTTGCAGCAACACCCAGGGGTGATCGACGAGCTCGCAGGCGATGCCTTGCTGGCGGAGCGCTTTGTCGCCGCTGAGTTTGAGCAAGAGCTTGAACGCCGCCTCACCGCCTTGAAATCCACTGACCAAGCCGACGAAGAAGCGCTGCTCAACTTGCTGCGCCGTGCGCACCATGCAGAAGTGTTCCGCACCTTGGCCCGCGACGTGGAAGGACGCATCACGGTCGAGCAAGTGGCGGATGACCTGAGTGCCTTGGCTGACTCGGTGTTGAAGATCACCAGCCGTTGGGTCTGGCAATACTTCAAACAACGCCACCGCGACGAACCGCAATTTGCCATCCTTGCCTACGGCAAGTTGGGCGGCAAAGAGCTGGGCTACGGCAGCGACCTCGACATCGTGTTTGTCTATGAGGACGAACACGAACGCGCGGGCGAAATCTATGCCGCCTTTGTGCGCAAGCTCATCAATTGGTTGACCGTCAAAACGGGGGACGGTGATTTGTATGAAATCGACACCGCGCTGCGCCCCAACGGCAACTCAGGTTTACTGGTGTCCACGTTCGAGGCTTTTGCAGACTACCAATGCCAGCGCGGAGAAAACACCGCTTGGACATGGGAGCACCAAGCCATGACGCGCGCACGCTTTTGTTTGGGTGTCGCTGCGCTCGAAGCACGCTTTGATGAGGTGCGCACCAAGGTCATCAGCGCCCGCCGCGACCCCATCGCATTGCGTCAAGAGATTGTGGCCATGCGTGAGAAGCTGCGCGCCGCGCACAGCGTGCCCGCCCATCTATTTGATGTCAAACACAGCGTCGGCGGCATGGTGGATGTGGAGTTTGCCGTGCAATATTTGGTGCTGGCCCATTCAGCACAACACCCGGCGTTGCTTGCCAACGTCGGCAATATCGCCTTGTTGTTGAGCGCCGAAAAGGCGGGTTTGTTGCCACTCGGTGTGGGTGCGGCCGCAGGCACGGCGTACCGCGAGCTGCGACGTGTGCAACACCGTGCGCGCTTGGATGAGCTGCCGACACAAGTCCCAGCGGCAGAGCTAGAAACCGCATGCACCGCCATCCAATCCTTGTGGCACGCGGTGTTTGTTTAACTCAACCTTGACGGATCTTCTTGACCAACGCCGTGGTGGAGTAGCCGTCGACAAACGGGATCGCTTGTGCGCGGCCGCCGTAGGCGAGTACCACCTGCGTCTCTGCAAGCTGACTCATGTCATAGTCGCCGCCCTTGACCAACACATCGGGGCGCAACTCGGAGATGAGCTCCAGTGGCGTGTCTTCATCAAACCAGGTCACCAGGCTCACTGACTCTAAGGCAGCCATCAAGGCGGCTCGGTCGAGTTCGTTGTTCAAGGGGCGGTCTGGGCCTTTGCCCAAACGGCGTGCAGAGGCATCGCTGTTCAAGGCCACCACCAAACTGCCGCCCAAACTGCGCGCTTGCGCAAGGTACGACGCGTGCCCTCGGTGCAGCACATCAAACACACCATTGGTGAACACCACCGGCCCCAGTGCTCGCAGGGCAACCATGCGCTGCACGGCATTTTGGCGAGAGGCTAATTTGGCAAGAAATACGGGGGGAGGCAAAGCGGTGTCGGTCATGTTGCTCTGATTTTAGGTGGCCGATGCAGGCACTGCCTGATGGTCAGCGCGCCATCGTTTCACAGCTTGGGCAATGGAAGCCAAATCGGTCATCACCACCACGCCCTTGATGCGGCGGCGCGCCAAGGCTGTTGACTGACCACCCGCCCATACCTGCACTCCCTCAGGCAACAGCACAGTCAGCTCATTCAGCCCGTCCACCACTTGGTTCATATTCATGTTCAGGCTGAAGCTCAACGCCACGATATCGGCCTTGCGTGTCAGCGCAGCTTGCGCAATGTCGCGTATCGGGGTTTGCGTGCCCAAGCACAGGCAACGGCAACCCTGCAAAGCCAGCAAACTTTTCACCATCAACAAGCCCACCCCATGCGACTCCTTCGGAAAGGTGGTCAGCAACACCGAGGGCGCGCCCCCCTCGGTGTATGCAGGCAGCGCCTCCGTCGCATGTCGCAACACCCCCGCCACACACTCGGTGTAGAGATGCTCCTCATGCACAGCCAAGTCACCGCAGGCCCACGCCTCACCCACCAACGTGGTCAACGGCGCAACGACATCGGTCACCATGCTCTGCAACCCCAAGGTGGCCAATTGCGCCAATAACGAGGCGCGCAAACCCTCTTCATCATGCGCTTGAACCATGGCGATGCATGCGGCCAAGTCTTCTCGTCGGGGGGCTGCCGGTGCTTCAACCCCTTTCAGGGTGGTTGCACCACGGCTCAAGTGCTGCAACGCAGCCATCGACTCCCCCACAATGCGACCCGGCCGATGGCCTTGGTCCATCAACCGTTTGATCACGCGCAGTTTTTCCACTTGTTCGGCAGGGTAAATACGCTCACCATTCTCATCACGGCTGGGCTGAGGGAAGTCGTAGCGGCGTTCCCACACCCGTAAGGTGTCTTTACCGATCCCCGTGTCGCGCTCGACGGCAGCGATGGGCATCTGCACGGCTAGATTCAGCTCAGATGTGTTCATAAAAAACCCGTCAAAATGTGGTTATTCCGTTTGTCATGGACAGATGCACGGTAACTAGGTCATCATAAGGAGTCATGATGCAAACCAAACCCTTACTAACCCGCGCGTGTTTTGTGTTTTCTGGGCTATTGCTAAGCATATCAGCTGCACACAGTGCGCCAGACGCAACGCCTGCTTCTACCAGCACCTGCCCGCGCGTGTTGCAACACACCGTGGCACGGTTACAAGACGAGAAACCGCAAGCCCTTTGCCAGTACGCAGGCCAAGTCGTCGTCGTGGTCAACACCGCCAGTTTTTGCGGCTTCACACCGCAATACAAAGGACTGGAAGCGCTGTACGCCAAGTACAAAGAACAAGGCTTGGTCGTGCTGGGCTTCCCCAGCAACGACTTTTCGCAGGAACCCGACAGCAACGCGCAGATCGCGGACTTTTGTGAAAACACCTTTGGTGTGAAGTTCCCCATGTTCGTCAAAACCACCGTGCGCGGTGCCAATGCGCTGCCCCTGTTCAAACAACTGGCCGAGCAAACGGGCACCACCCCGAAGTGGAACTTTTACAAATACGTCATCAGCCGAGACGGTCGTCATATCAAAAGCTTCAGCGCCATGACCGGCCCGCAAGACAAAAGCTTTGTGCAAGAAATTGAAAAGCAATTGACGGCCAGGGGCGACGCCCCATGACGCCACGCGTGGCCATCGTCGGCTCGGGCATTGCGGGCTTGTCTGCAGCGCACCATTTGCGCGGTCAGGCCGACATCACCCTGTTTGAGGCGGGCAGTTATTTCGGTGGGCACACGCACACCGTGGACGTGACACTGCCCACCGCCACGGGGCTGCAAACGCACGGGGTCGACACTGGGTTTTTGGTTTACAACGAACGCACCTACCCCGGCCTGATTGCGCTGTTTAAAGAATTACACGTGGACACCGCCACCTCCGACATGTCGTTCTCGGTGCAAGTACCCGCGGACAAAGGCGGTCGGGCGTTGGAGTGGAACGGGGCCAACTTGAACACGGTATTTGCCCAACGCAGCAACTTGATCAGCCCCAGCTTTTGGCGCATGTTGCGCGACGTCGTCCGTTTCAACACCTTGGCGACGGCTTTGGCCGAGCGTCACCTTGACGACGAACTGGCCCAGCCTCTAGACCGTTTTTTGGTCACGCACGGATTCAGTGACGTTTTTCGCGACTGGTACTTGCTGCCGATGTTGGGTTGTATTTGGAGCTGCCCGACCGACCAAATGTTGCTGTTTCCTGTCGCCACCATGATTCGGTTTTGCCACAACCATGGTTTGATCCAAGTGAACAACCGTCCGCAATGGCACACGGTCACAGGCGGGGCGCGCCACTACGTGGAGAAAATTTTGGCGCATATCCCTGACCAGCGCCTGCACACACCCGTGCTGCGCGTGGCGCGTGACGATGCCGGCGTGACCCTCTTCACACAGGCTGGGAGCGAGCGGTTTGACCAAGTCATTTTGGCCACCCATGCAGACCAATCGTTGGCCATGCTGGACCAGCCCACGCCTCAAGAGCAGGCCACGCTGGGCGCCATTCGTTACCACCCCAACCGCGCCGTGCTACACACCGACACCTCGGTCATGCCAAAGCGAAAACTCGCCTGGGCAGCTTGGAACTACGAACGCGCCGCACACGACAACACCGAATCAACCCGGGTGTGTTTGCATTACTGGCTCAACCGTCTGCAGCCGCTGCCTTTCACGCAAGACGTGATCGTGTCGCTCAACCCCGTTCATGAGATGGACCCAGCCCACGTGATGGGTGAATACGAATACGCCCACCCGGTGTTTGACTTGCCGGCCATCAAGGCTCAAGCCCGCATGCCCCTGCTACAAGGCCATCAACACACCTGGTTTGCCGGCGCTTGGATGGGCTACGGTTTTCATGAAGACGGCTTCAAGGCCGGGCGAGACGCTGCACAACGGCTCTTGGCCGCCTAACCACCCGCTGGACAGCCAATGCACACCCACCTACCAGCGGCCACATGCGCTTCGCCCCAAGCCATGATCGGGTTTGGACAAGTGCGGCACACCCGTCTGAGGCCCAAGCAACACGCGTTTGTGTACAGCACGTTTTTTTTGATGCTTCCCATGCGCACCTTGCAAACCACGGGCGATGCCGCGCTGGCCATCAACCGTGCGGGCGCCATCAGCTTTCATGATGTGGACCACGGTGACGGCCGCCCTGCAACACAAGGCGGCGCACTCGCATGGTTGGATGAGTTGCTGCATAGCGCGGGCATCAACGACGCCACAGGCGAGGTGTGGCTGAAGTGCTACCCACGCGTGCTGGGTTACACCTTCAAACCCGTGAGTTTTTGGTATTGCCATGCAACCGACAACACACTGCGGGCTATCGTGGTGGAAGTCAACAACACCTTTGGTGAGCGCCATTGCTATTTGCTGGACCGCCCAAGTTACGGCTTGGAACAACGCGCCAGCAAGGTGTTTCATGTCTCACCGTTTTGTGCGGTGCAAGGCGACTACCGCTTTCTGTTCATGCGCACGTCGGATCACACCGTCGCCCGCGTGGACCACGACGACGCACAAGGACCGCTGATTGAAACCAGTCTCAGCGGCGCCCTCAAGCCCGTGACCCGCGCCACGTTGCAGCACGCGCTCACGGCATATCCATTGATGACCTTGATGGTGATGCTGCGCATCCACTGGCAAGCGTTGAAGCTATGGCGCAAGCATGTGCCGTTCTTTACCAAGCCCACACCCCCCAAAGATTTTGTGACCCGTTGAGGAAGAGTACGCCCATGAATAGCACCGTTTCGGCAAACACCAATCCCAGCGCAGAGCCCATGCCTGCTGCGGCACGTCGCGTGCTCGCGCTGCTGCAGCGTTTGCAACATGGCACCTTGCATGTGCAATGGCCAGATGGCCGTGTGGAGCAATTTGGCGCTGCGCCTACGTCGGGCAAAGCGCTCAACGCCACCTTGCATTTGCACAACTGGACACCACTCACACAGGCGCTGAAATCTGGCGACATTGGTTTTGCCGAAAGCTACATCGCGGGGGACTGGACCACCAACAATCTCGCAGACTTGCTACAGCTTTTGGTGGCCAACCGCCGCGACATGGATGAGATGATTTACGGTCATTGGCTAGGCCGCTTGTTTTACCGCGTGCGCCACTTGCTTCACCGCAACACGCGCAACAACAGCAAGAAAAACATCCACGCGCATTACGACCTCGGCAATACGTTTTACGCGTTGTGGTTAGACCCCACCATGAACTACTCGTCGGCGTGGTTTGGCGACGACCGCAGCCAACCGATGGCCGACGCACAAACCGCCAAAGTGCGCCGCGCCTTGCGCATGGTCAACGCCAAAGCGGGTGACCGCATTCTCGAAATTGGTTGCGGCTGGGGTGCTTTGGCCGAGCTTGGGGGGCAAGAGTTTGGCGCGCACATGCGTGGCGTGACTTTGAGCCACGAACAACTCGTCTTTGCCAATCAACGCATGCAAAAACTGGGCTTGGCCCAAACCAGTGACTTACGCCTGCAAGACTACCGGGACATTGACGATGGGCCCTACGATGCGATTTGTTCCATCGAAATGTTGGAAGCCGTCGGCCAAGAATATTGGTCTACTTATTTCGACAGCGTGGCACGTTTGCTCAAGCCCGGCGGCAAAGCCTGCATTCAAACCATCGTGATCGACGACGCTTTGTTTGACCGCTACGTCAAGAGCACCGACTTCATCCAGCAGTACATCTTCCCGGGTGGTTGCTTGCCGTGCCCGCGTGAGTTCCGCGCGCAAGCCGCTCGTGCAGGCTTGAAAGTGGTCGACGAGTTGGCCTTTGGTTTGGACTACGCAGAGACCTTGCGGCGCTGGCGTCATCAGTTCATGGCAGACAAAGCGCAGGTGTTGCAACTGGGTTTCGATGAGCGTTTCATCCGCATTTGGGAGTTCTACCTCGCCTACTGCGAAGCCGCTTTTGAGCAGCACAACACCGACGTGGTTCAGTTCACCTTGCTCAAACCATGACCACGCGTCGCGCGGCGTTGACAGTTGGGTTGCACGGCGCTCTGGCCAGCACGGGCATTTGGTGGGCCAGCCGGGTGCAGGCCGAGCCCAACCGCGACCCGTTGCAGCCACAGTGGCCCGCCGTATTGCGCACACCGCGCTTGGTAGGTCAGCAGCGCTTCACCTATTGGGGCTTTGAGGTGTACGACGCCAGTTTGTGGACCAACGCACCATTTGCTGCCGAAGATTGGGCCAAACAAGTGCTGGTGCTTGAGCTGCGCTATTTGCGCGACTTCAAAGGCGCAGACATTGCGCAACGGTCCATCGACGAAATGCACGGCCAACGCCCGCTGAGCACCGCGCAATTCAACAGTTGGTCGGCCACACTCCATGCCCTTATCCCCAACGTGCATTCGGGTGAGCGCATCACTGGCATTTACACCCCCGACAAAGGCATGCAGCTGCTGCACCAGGACCGTGTGTTGGGCGAGCTACACGACAACGAATTCGCAAAGCGGTTCTTGGGCATTTGGTTAGCCCCCGAAACCTCGCAGCGCAAACTTCGCCAGCAGCTGCTGGCAGGCTCCCAGCCATGAAGCGGGCAGTATGACGCACGGTCGATGGTATGGTGTTCTTTTATAAAGCTTGCACGGGGTTCTTGACATGCAGTTTTTGAAACCATTCAACACGCCCATCACCCAGTGGCAAGGTCGCAGTGTGTGGCTGATTGGCGCATCCAGCGGCATTGGTTTAGCCACAGC
>CAIODK010000087.1 GCA_903856995.1 uncultured Burkholderiales bacterium | reverse complement strand
GAATTCACTCACCGCACTGTTGCGGATCCGCATGTTGAGTTCGATGCTAGTTTCGGGGCTCGCCTTCATGACATGAGCCACGGCGGTGGCAATCGGACCGCCGCTGGAGACCAAAAGCACATTGCCCACCTGCTGTTGTCGAATCATGTCTAGGGCTGACGTCACGCCTCGCACAAACTCCACATAACTAGGCATGCCTCGTGGGGTGACGACGCCCGCCATCCACTGCGTGAGCCCGTCGCGCAGTAGGCGGAAATACTGTGTGTAGCCCGCGGGGCTTGTAGGCTTGACCAGTTCGCCAGTATGAACGGTGCGGATGATGGCATCGCCGTCGTATTCGTTGAGCCCCGGCAAAACCAGTGCCTCATGCACAACGCCCATGCCGTTTTGGATACCTGCCAAGGTTTGTGCGTGACGCTTGAGCGAGCCGCTGAGGACCGCATCAAACGTCAACCCTTGCGCTCGCCAATGCTCGCCTAAGCGCTGGCTTTGTTGCATGCCCAAGGGGCTGAGTTGGTCATAGTCGGCAGCGCCTAGCGAGGCCTGCCCATGTCGCACGAGGTAGAGATGTCCCATAGAAGTGATGCAGGTTGTTTGCATCCATTCTGGCGACAAAGACACGTTGAATGAGTCTCGGCTGAGACCCCTCCTCATCCCGCCTGACGGACTGTCATGCCGTGGAGGAGAGTTGCTCCCAGCGTTCTAGAGCCGTCATCAGCGCGTCTTCGATCTGCGTGTCGCGCTGGTGAATTTGCGCTACTTTGGCAGGATCGGAGGCGTACAGGCTGTGGTCGCTCAAGGCGGTTTGTGTTTCTTTATGCTCAGCTTCGAGCGACGCAATCAGCTCTGGCAATGCATCGAGTTCACGTTGTTCTTTGTAGCTGAGTTTGCGTGCTTTTGAGGCTGGGGCGGTGGCGAGCTTGACGGGGTCTGCCGCAGTGACCTTAGCTGTTGCGACTACCGATGCTTTGGTGACGGGGGCCAAGCTGCGCGCACGTGCGGATTGCGTGAGCCAGTCTTGCACGCCGCCTTCGTATTCCCGCCAAAAGCCTGGGTTGTCGTCTGTGCCCTCAAATACCAAGGTGCTTGTGGCAACGTTGTCTAGAAAGGTTCGGTCGTGGCTGACGATGAACACTGTGCCGTTGTAGTTTTGCAGCAGTTCCTCGAGCAACTCCAAGGTGTCAATGTCCAAGTCGTTGGTGGGTTCGTCAAGTACTAAGACGTTGGCGGGGCGAGCAAATAAACGCGCGAGCAGCAAGCGGTTACGTTCACCGCCGGAGAGCGAGCGCACGGGAGAGGTGGCGCGTGATGGGGAGAATAAGAAGTCGTCCAAGTAGCTTTTGACATGCTTGCGTTGCGTCCCGATTTCGATCCATTCGCTGCCAGGGCTGATGAAGTCTTCTAACGAGGCATCCATGTCAAGCGCGTTGCGCATTTGGTCGAAGTACGCGACTTGTACGTTAGCGCCTTGGCGAATCTTGCCGCTATCTGCGGCGAGCTCACCCAAAATCATTTTCAAGAGCGTTGATTTACCCACACCGTTGGGTCCAATCAAACCGATCTTGTCGCCACGCAAGAAGGTGGCTGAGAAGTTTTTAGTAATGATTTTTCCGCCGAAGGCTTTGTCGACTTCCGTCAACTCAGCAACGATCTTGCCTGTGGGGGCGCCGCTGGCAACATCCAGCTTGACACGGCCCACAGCTTCGCGACGGGCTTCACGTTGCGCACGCAAGGCATCTAGGCGACCGATACGGCTTTGACTGCGAGTGCGACGAGCTTCGACGCCTTTGCGGATCCAAACCTCTTCGCCTGCCAG
>CAIODK010000086.1 GCA_903856995.1 uncultured Burkholderiales bacterium | reverse complement strand
GCTCGACGACGCACTCAAAGCACAACTTCAACAATACCTTGGCATGTTGCGCCAGCCCATCCGGTTGATCGCCTCACTCGACGACAGCGAAACCGGCAAAGACATGGGCGAGTTGCTCAACACCATTGTGGGCTTGTCTGACAAAGTCACGCTCGACACCTCGGGCACCGATGCACGCAAGCCTTCCTTTGTAGTGGCTCGTGAGAACGAAACCCAAGGCGTGCGCTTTGCAGGTTTACCACTCGGCCACGAGTTCACTTCTTTGGTGTTGGCCTTGTTGTGGACCGGCGGCCACCCACCCAAGGTGGAACAAGACGTGATCGACAGCATCAAGGCCCTTCAGTCTGCGGATGGTGGCGACTTCAACTTTGAGGTCTACATGTCCCTGAGCTGCCACAACTGCCCAGACGTGGTGCAAGCCCTATCGCTCATGGCCATCGTCAACCCCAAGGTCAAGACCGTGGTGATCGAAGGCGGCGCGTTCCAGAAGGAAGTGGAAGATCGCCAAATCATGGCTGTGCCCATGGTGTTTTTGAATGGCCAAGTGTTCGGCTCAGGCCGCATGAGCGTGGAAGAAATCGTGGCCAAGCTCGACACCAATGCTGCAGCCCGCGACGCGGTGAAGATGAGCGAGAAAGCCCCTTACGACGTGTTGATCGTGGGCGGTGGTCCAGCCGGCGCGGCTGCCGCTGTGTATGCAGCTCGCAAAGGCATCCGCGTCGGCATCGCCGCTGAGCGTTTTGGCGGTCAGCTGAACGACACCATGTCGATTGAAAACTACATCTCTGTGCTCGAGACCAACGGCCCCAAGCTCGCCGCGGACCTCGAAGCGCAAGTGCACCACTACGGCGTGGACATCATGAACATGCAACGCGCCAGCAAAATTGTGTCTGCCGAACAGAGTGGCGGCATGACAGAAGTGCACTTAGAAAACGGCGGCGTGCTCAAAGCCAAGAGCGTCATCTTGTCCACTGGCGCGCGGTGGCGCAATGTGAATGTGCCCGGCGAAACCGAGTACAAAAACAAAGGCGTGGCCTACTGTCCGCATTGCGATGGCCCCTTGTTCAAAGGCAAGCGCGTGTCGGTGATCGGCGGCGGCAACTCAGGCGTAGAAGCCGCCATTGATTTGGCTGGTTTGGTCGAGCACGTCACTTTGATTGAGTTTGCCGACCAACTCAAAGCCGATGCCGTATTGGTCAACAAGCTCAAGAGCTTGCCCAACGTGACCATCCATGCCAATGCACAAACCACCGAGATCACCGGCGAAGGCGGCAAGGTCAATGGCCTGAGCTACAAAGACCGCGCGACCGAAACCGTGCATCACATCGAACTCGAAGGCGTGTTTGTGCAAATTGGCTTGGTACCCAACACCGAGTTCTTGAAAGGCACGTTGGAGCTGAGCAAGTTTGGCGAAGTTGTGATCGATGCCAAAGGCCACACCAGCATGCCCGGCGTGTTTGCGGCGGGTGACTGCACCACCGTGCCCTACAAGCAAATCAACAGTGCGGCGGGCGAGGGCTCAAAGGCCGCGTTGAGCGCGTTCGATTATTTGATCCGCCAACCTGTCTAACTCATTTCGCTTCAGAGGCTGCGGGCT
>CAIODK010000085.1 GCA_903856995.1 uncultured Burkholderiales bacterium | reverse complement strand
TCACGCTCGAGGTTGTTCTTGATGTCTGAACGCAAGCCAGCCACCGTGGCTTCAGCGACGCCCAATGACTTGGCCAACTCGTCGCTCACTTCTGGCATGTGGGCGGCTTCGACTTTCTTCAAAGTCACCAAGAAATCAGATTGCTTACCAGCCACGTCTTTGCCGTGGTAGTCAGCGGGGAAACTCAGGGGGAAGGTCTTGCTTTCGCCAGACTTCATGCCGCGGACGGCATCTTCAAATTCTTTGAGCATCTGGCCTTCACCGAGCAAGAACTGAAAGTCTTCAGCTTTGCCGCCTTGGAAGGGTTCGCCGTCGATTTTTCCTTCAAAGTCGATCGTCACACGGTCGTTGTCTTGCGCTGCGCCGTCCAAGCTACGTTGGGCGAATGTGCGGCGCTGCTTGCGCAGGATGTCGACTGTTTTATCGATGGCAGCATCTGTCACGTCAGCGGAGACTTTTTCCACTTCAACGCTGGCCAGATCGGCAAATTTCACTTCTGGATACACCTCGAAGATGGCTTCGAATTGCATTTCACCTTCAGGAGCGCCGTCTTTTTCAGTGATACGGGGCTGGCCAGCGACGCGCAATTTGGCTTCGTTGGTGGCCGCAGCAAATGCCTCGCCCACTTTGTCGTTCATCACTTCGAACTGGGTGGAGTAACCGTAGCGTTGAGCCACGATGTTCATGGGCACTTTGCCTGGACGGAAACCATCAATCTTGACTTGACGTGCAACACGCTTCAAGCGCAGGTCCACTTCCTTGGTGATGATGTCCACAGGCAAGGTCAAGATGATCTTGCGTTCCAATTTTTCCAAAGTCTCAACGGTCACGGCCATGTGGTTTCTCCTAAATTGGCATGGTCAGCACCGGCCTATTGGCCGCAATGCTATGTATCATGTGGTGCGCGGGGCGGGACTCGAACCCGCACATCCTTGCGGACGTCAGGACCTAAACCTGGTGCGTCTACCAATTTCGCCACCCGCGCGGGTTCAAAATAACAACGGGTGGTCTGGGAAGACCACCCGCTTGAAATCGGTCAGCCTTGCATTTTAGACGGCTTTTCGACCTTAAACCACGCTGCGTACATCGCGGGCAAAGCAAGTAGGGTCAAGACGGTGGCCACGATCAAGCCTCCCATGATGGCAACGGCCATGGGGCCCCAAAAAACGCTACGCGTGAGCGGGATCATGGCCAACACGGCAGCTGCAGCGGTCAGCACAATGGGGCGCAAGCGACGCACCGCCGATTCAACAATAGCCTCCCACGCAGGCACGCCCTCGGCGCGGTCTTGCTCGATTTGATCGATCAAGATGACGGAATTACGCTGAATCATGCCCATCAAGGCAATCACGCCCAACAAAGCAACGAAACCAAAGGGCCGATTGAGAGCCAGCAAGGCCCCAGCCACACCCGCCAAGCCCAATGGCCCAGTGATAAACACCAACATCGTACGGCTGAAGCTGTGGAGCTGCAACATCAGCAAAGTGAAGGTGATAAACAACATGATGGGGATGCCTGCCGAGATGGAGCTGGCGCCTTTGGCGCTCTCCTCCACCGCGCCAGCCACTTCAATTCGGTAGCTTGACGCATCGGTTTGCGCCCATTGCGCCTCTAGTTTTTTAAGTTCCGGCAACAGCTGCTTGGTCACAGTCGCGCCTTGCAAGCCTTCAATGATGTCGCATTGCACGGTGATGGCGTATTCACGTCCTTCACGCCACATCACGCCAGGTTCCCACGTGAAATGTAATTTGGCGATCTCCGCCAACGGCAGCATTCGTCCGGAGCTGGTCGGGACATAGGCGTTATTGAGATCGGTGATGGCATCACGCTCGTCCAAAGGTTGACGCAAGACGATGTCGATCAACTTGTTGTCTTCGCGGAACTGCTCGACCGTGGAACCCACCAACAAGGTTCGAACAGCTTGCGCGATCGATTGACTGGTGACGCCCAAGGTGCGGGCCTTGGCTTGATCAACGTCTAGGCTGATAACTTTGACGTTTTCATTCCAGTTGTCGTTCGTACCACGCGTGGCCGTGTTGGCGCGCATAAGCACCTTGACTTCATCCGCGCGCATGCGCAGCACTTTGGGGTCAGATCCGACGACGCGAAACTGCACAGGGTAAGGCACAGGGGGGCCGTTGGGCAGTAGCTTGACGCGGGCACGTGCCTCGGGGAACTCTTGCGCCAGCAGGGCCGGCAAAGCCAAGCGCAAGGATTCACGACGCTGCAAATCTTCAGGTACCACAATCAATTGCGACACATTGGATTGAGGGAACGTTTGGTCCAGTGGCAAGTAAAAGCGCGGGACGCCTGAACCAATCCAGGTGCTCACGGTTTGCACGCCAGTCTCTTGCAGCAAACGCTGTTCGACCGCGTGTGTGATCACTTCGTTGGCCTTGAAAGCGGTGCCCTCAGGGAACCACAAATCCACCAAAATTTCAGGTCGACTTGAATCGGGGAAGAACTGTTGCTGCACGCGCCCCATACCGACAATACCCAAAACAAACAACAACACAGTGATGCCAATGGCCTTCCAGCGATACTCGACACACCACGTGACCGCGGTGCGAAAGTGCTTGTAAAACGGACCATCAAACATTTCGTGGTCGCCGCCATGCGCCTCATGCGGTTTGACTTGCAACAGCAAGGTTCCCAAGTAGGGAACAAAGTAGACCGACACCCACCAGCTCAACACCAACGCAATCACCGTCACCGCAAAGATGGCAAAGGTGTATTCACCGACAGAAGACTTGGCCATGCCAATCGGCAAAAAACCAGCGGCAGTGATGAGTGTGCCAGTGAGCATGGGCATAGCCGTCACTTCATACGCAAATGTGGCAGCGCGAACGCGGTCATAGCCCTCTTCCATTTTGCGAACCATCATCTCGACCGCGATGATGGCGTCATCCACCAACAGGCCCAACG
>CAIODK010000084.1 GCA_903856995.1 uncultured Burkholderiales bacterium | reverse complement strand
TGTGTTGATTTATGGGGCTGGCTCTGCGGGGCGACAGCTGGCGGGCGGGCTGCTGTCGTCGCCCGATGTGTCCGTGCTGGGCTATGTGGACGACGATGACCGTTTGCACGGCCACAGCCTGAATGGCTTGCCCATTTATGCCCCGCAGGGGTTGACGGACGCCGTGCAGAAGAAGCGCATCACGCACATCTATTTGGCCATTCCCTCTGCCTCGCGCCGCCGGCGCAACGAGGTGCTGAACAGCATGCTGCCACTGCAGGTGCAGGTGCGCACCCTGCCGGGTTTGACCGATTTAGCGACTGGCAAGGTGGTGATGTCGGACCTGCGCGAGCTGGACCTAGAAGACCTGCTGGGCCGCGACCCCGTGGTGCCCAACCCATTGATGTTGGCCAAGACCGTCACCGGCAAGGTGGTGATGGTGACGGGGGCGGGCGGGTCGATCGGCTCTGAGCTGTGCCGACAGATTGTCAAAGCTGGCCCCACCAGCCTGCTGCTGGTAGAGCTGACAGAGTTTGCCCTGTACGAGATACACCACGAGCTACAAGCCTTGGCGGCTGAGCTAGGCAGCCCCGTGTGCCTGGTGCCCTTGCTGGCCAGTGTGCGCGACGGCGTGCGCATGGCGGAAATACTAAAAACTTGGAAGCCCAGCACCGTCTACCACGCGGCGGCCTACAAGCATGTGCCGCTGGTCGAGCACAACCCCGCTGAGGGGGTGAAGAACAACGTGCTGGGCACCCTGGTGACCGCCATGCAAGCGGCCCTGCACGGGGTGAGCGACTTTGTGCTGGTCAGCACCGATAAGGCCGTACGCCCCACCAACGTGATGGGGGCCAGCAAACGACTGGCCGAGATGGTGCTGCAGGCCAATGCGGCTGCGCAGCTGGAGGCGGGCGGCAAGACCCGCTTCAGCATGGTGCGGTTTGGCAATGTGTTGGGGTCTTCTGGCTCGGTGGTGCCGTTGTTTAGACGGCAGATCAAAGACGGCGGGCCTATTACCCTGACGGATGAGCGGATCACCCGCTACTTCATGACCATCCCCGAGGCGGCGCAGCTGGTTATCCAAGCCGGTGCGATGGCCAAGGGCGGCGATGTGTTTGTGTTGGACATGGGCGAGCCCGTCAAAATCATCCACCTGGCCCAACGCATGGTGGAGCTGTCGGGCTTGACGCTGATGGGCGAGGAACACCCAGAGGGTGACATAGAGATCAAGGTGACGGGCCTGCGCCCAGGCGAGAAGCTGTACGAAGAGCTGCTGATCGGCGACAACCCCTTGCCCACCACCCACCCGCGCATCATGAAAGCCCACGAAGCGTTCTTGCCGTGGGACGAGCTGCAGGGCAAGCTAAACGTCTTAACCAGCGCGCTGGATGTGAACAACGTGCCCCTGATACGCAGCCTACTCAAAGAGCTGGTGCCCGGCTACCAGCCCGAGGGCGAGGTGGTCGACTGGGTGTGGGTGGAAAACGAGAAAACGAAATAAGGAATTGATGATGACAAAACTGCACGTCCGGTTTGCATTGGTGTTTGTGGTTATTTTTGCCATGGCTTTGTTTACTTCTGTGGCGGCCACCAACTTGGCAGTGCTGGGGTTGGTATCAATTGCGCCATTTGCTTGGCGTGAGTTTCGGCGAACGCAAGAAACTATGGAGTCTGCTGCCAAAGTATTTTTAAGTCTAATAGTCGCTATTTGCGCTTGGGATCTGTTTACAAATTTGTATGCGGGTTTCGACCTTATTTCGACCCTAAAGGCCTTGCTGCACGACATGCGAACTTTGGGGTTTGTCTTGGTTTTATGGGCTGTTTTTGCTAACCCTTATGTGGCTAGAGTTGCCTTTTGGGCCATCTGCGCGAGTGTGCTTGCGTTGGCCTCTGTTAATTTGTTTGCCACACTCGCTGGACGTGTGCCGCAGGGTGAGTACTTCACGACAGGGTTTATGCATATGTCGCACTTGTCGCATATGTACGGCCAAGCATTGGTGGGTTTGATTTTTGTCTTGGCGCAGATGTGGTTGGTTCGCCCCAGTTTGTCTTGGCGTGTGGCTATGCCCATTGCGTTGTTGGTGCTGTCATTGCTTTTGGCGAGTGAGCGACGCACGGGGTGGTTGATGTTGGCGG
>CAIODK010000083.1 GCA_903856995.1 uncultured Burkholderiales bacterium | reverse complement strand
TACTCGCTAAATACTCTTAAAAACGACCCGCGCGCAGCTTCTGCCGACGGCGAACACAAACCCACCAAACGGGTTTTTTCATCCACCCAAGGCCAAAGCTCTTGGCGTGAACTTTCCAAGCGCAAACGTGCCGTGTCGGAGGTCAGGTACTCACGCGCGGCGCCATGCGCAACAATTCGTACTCCCAAATCTTTGAACACCTGCAAACCATAAATATGGTCTGCGTGGTAATGCGTCAGCACCACGGTGTGAATGGGTTTGTTCGTCACCTTGGCAATTTCAGCCAACAAGCGACGCGCAAGCTCGGGGGAACCCAACGCATCAATCACCACCACGCCCGCAGGCGTGACGACAAAGCCCGCATTGGAGATGAAGTTTTGGTTGGCCGACGAACCCATCTCGGAAACGCCCTCTACGTAATACACATTAGGGACCACTTTTTTGGCTTGCATCAGCGGCTTGGTCACCGCAACTTGGGGCAAAGGTTTTTCTGCGTTCGCAGAGCCGCCAAAGCTTACGCAACCCAGCCACAAACTCACACACAGTGAACGAACAAACGGTGCTTTCACAATCACTTCTCCAAAAACATCAAGCGCTGTCGCACTTGATGTGTATCAAGATTCGCGCAAGCCAGAGCACTTAGCATAGTGCAAATATAAGCGTAGACTAAATCATATGAACCTCACCGCACTCAATGAAGCCTATGGCGAACCCTATGTACTAGCCACGGGCGGTTTGCTTGTCGGCTTGTTGTTTGGATTCTTCGCGCAACGCTCTCAGTTTTGTCTGCGCGCCGCGGTGATGGAGTTTTGGCACCACCATTTTGGCGAGAAGCTCTCGGTTTGGTTGCTCACGTTTTCGTCAGCCGTCATTGCGATTCAAGGCTTGATTGTCATGGGCGACCTCGATGTCAGCACCGCGCGCCAATTGGCCACACGCGGCAGCTTGTCAGGCGCGTTGATCGGTGGATTGCTGTTTGGAGCCGGCATGATCATGACACGCGGTTGCGCCAGCCGCTTGTTGATTCTGTCAGCCAATGGCAACTTGCGTGCTTTGCTGTCGGGCTTGATTTTTGCAGTCACCGCGCAATCAGCCCTGTCGGGTGCGCTTTCACCCTTGCGTCAAGAAATCACCAACTGGTGGACCGTCGAAGGCGGCAGCAGCCGTGACCTGCTGGCCATTTTGGGTTGGAGCCACACCACCGGTTTGATCGTGGGCGGTATTTGGTTGTGCGCGGCTTTGTACTTCACCACACGCACCACGCAGCGTGCTTGGATGTGGGTGGGCGGCATAGGCACGGGTTTAAGCGTCGCGCTAGCTTGGTGGTTTTCGTACAGCGTGTCTAAAGCGTCATTTGAAGTGGTACACATCCAAGGCATCACCTTCAGTGGCCCATCGGCTGAGTGGCTGATGCGTGTGTTGGCCCCTAACCAACCTGCGATTGGCTTTGACTTTGGTTTGTTGCCTGGCGTTTTCTTGGGTTCATTCTTTGCCGCGTGGTGGGGTAAAGAACTCAAGCTTGAAGGCTTTAAAGATGGCTATGCCATGCGCCGCTATATCGTGGGTGCTGTCTTCATGGGATTTGGCGCCATGTTGGCGGGCGGCTGCGCCGTGGGTGCGGGTGTGACGGGCGGTGCGATCTTTGCGCTCACCGCATGGACGGCGCTCATTGGTATGTGGCTGGGTGCAGGTTTGGTCGACCGTTGGATGGACGCACCACCTGCCAGCGCGCCCACCTTGATGCAGCCGTAAATCGAACTAACTACTTCGATTTCATACGGTATAGTTTTCAAGGTATCAGCTAACGCCATCACTGGGTAAACCCCGTGATGGCGTTTTGCCATTTTCGATATATTACCCATCACTGATTGATTTACTTGTTGAACGAGGTCACGATGAAAACAACATCTCCCCACCTGGTGCGTTTACTCGCCAGCACAGCCTTGGCACTGGGTTTGAGCGCCACCGCGCACGCACAAGACAAAGCCACGCAACTGCACAACCGCGCCACGGCCGCCATGTGCGCCAACTGCCACGGCACCGAGGGCCGCACCGTCGAGGGCTCAGCCATTCCATCCTTGGTGGGCATGCCTAAGGAATACCAAGTGTTGCAGATGCAAGCTTTTAAAAATGGGACAAGGCCTGCCACCGTGATGCACCAAATCACCAAAGGCTTGACAGACGCCCAAATTGACACCATCGCCAGCTACTACGCTGCTACCAAACGTTAATCAAGGATTTATCATGAAACGTCGCAGTTTTGTTCAAGCCTCTATGGCGCTTGGTTCCTTGGGTGCTCTTGGCAGCATGATGGGGTGTGCTTCGGTAGGCCGCGTTCCCGAAAAAGCACGCGTGATCGTGGTGGGGGGCGGCTATGGCGGCGCCACCGCTGCCAAGTACGTGCGCATGCTGTCAGACTATAAGATTGACGTGACGCTCATCGAGCCCAATGGCGAATTCGTGTCTTGCCCTATTTCTAATTTGGTGATTGGCGGCAGTAAAACCATGGCCGACATCACCACACCGTACGACAAGCTCTCGGGCAAACACGGTGTCAACATCGTGCGCGACTACGTGGCCAGCGTTGACCCCGTCAAGAAAACCGTCACCTTGGCCAGCGGCCCCACTATTCGCTACGACAAGCTCGTCATGTCACCCGGCATCGACTTGATGTTCAACACCATCGAAGGTTTGAAAGAGGCCAACACCTCTGGACAAATTTTGCAAGCGTGGAAAGGTGGCCCAGAGACTCTGGCCTTGCGCAAGCAACTCGAAGCCATGGACGACGGCGGCGTGTTCGCCATCACCATTCCCGAAGCGCCCTACCGCTGCCCTCCCGGCCCATACGAGCGTGCCAGCCAAGTGGCCCATTATTTCAAGCAACACAAGCCCAAATCCAAGGTGCTGATCTTGGATGCCAACCAAGACGTCACATCTAAGGGTCCGTTGTTCAAAAAGTTCTGGGCTGACAACTACAAGGGCATCTTGGAATACATGCCACAGCACAAAGTCGTGGCGGTGGATGCCAAGACCAACACCTTGAAGTTTGATGTGCAAAACGATGTCAAAGCCAATGTGCTCAACGTTTTGCCCGCCATGCGCGCCGGGGGCATTGCGGTGCAGTCGAGCTTGGCCAACGTCAATGCACGTTGGTGCGGTGTGCACTACCAAACCTTTGAGTCCACACAGGCCAAAGACATTCACGTCATTGGTGACTCCATCATGTTGGCCCCGCTCATGCCCAAGTCTGGCCACATGGCCAACTCGCATGGCAAGGTCACCGCAGCGGCCATCGTGGCGCAGCTGTCAGACATGCCGGTCAACCCGTCCCCGTTCCTCAGCAACACCTGCTACAGCTTTGTGAACGACAAACTGGTGGTGCACGTCGCATCGATTCACCAATACGACGCTAAAGACAAGACCTACAAAACCGTCCCCGGTTCTGGCGGTGTGTCCACAGCGCCCAATGAGCTGGAAGGCATCTATGCGTGGAACTGGGCCCAAAACATTTGGGCGGATAGCTTACTGTGAGATCACCCATGAACATTTTAAAATCCCTCTCCCACGCCTTCACCGCCTTGCTGTTAGCGCTGAGCGTCAACGCCGCTCACGCACAAGACGTCAAGGTGGTCTACCACGTCAACACGGGCGTCGACACCGCAGCCGGAGTCTTAGGCAATGTGCGCAACCACTTGTCAGCCGACCCAACCGTGAAAATTGTGGTGGTGACGCACGGCTTGGGGATTGACTTTTTATTAGACGGGGCCAAAGACAACAAAGGCCGCGAATTCAGTGGCGTGGTGGCTGATTTGGCGGGCAAAGGCGTGCAGTTTCGCGTGTGTAACAACACACTGACCTCGCGCAACATCGACGCTAACAAAGTGTCTATGGAAGCCAAAATCGTGCCCTCGGGCGTGGCCGAGGTGGCGCGCTTGCAAGCCAAAGAAGGCTATGTGTATCTGAAACCTTAGTGCGCGATATCGCTGTCTATGGCGATTTGCGTGCACACCGCGCGGCACAAGGTGACCACGCGATCGTTGATGATGCGGTAATAAATCTGTACGCCTTCACGGCGTCGGCCCAAGATTTTGGCTTTGAACAAAGTATTCAAGTGCTGCGACATATTGGGCTGCGTGGTTTCAATCTCTTCTAGCAGTTGACCCACATTTTTCTCTTCTAAGCACAGGCTGTTGATGATTTTCAAACGCATGGGCGCAGACATGACGCGAAACGTTTCCGCGGCCAAATCAAACATCAGATCCATGCTTTGCGCATCGGCCGTCGACATGGCAGATTTTTTGGCGGCTTTTTTAGGAACGGTCTTTTTAGCGACTACCTTCTTCGCGGGTACCGGTTTGGCTTTTGGTTTTGCGCGTGCGCTTGATAATTTAGTGGTTGCCATAGTGTTCAAAGAATATCACTGATACAAATTAGCCACACTTACGCGGAGGTCTTGTGCCCACTCGCGACGGTTGCGGCCTTGCGCTGCTTGTTTGTCGCCATAACGCACTTGTGCCAGCAACGGTGGCGCACACAGCGTGCGCCACAGCGAGCTGATCAAGGTGTCGTCATCGCGGTAGCACGGGGCTAGGCTGACGTCGTTTGTGCGCGCGTCAACAAACTGCAGTGCAATCGGTTGAATGGGTGCATCCGCCACGATGGCCGCTTGCAGCAAGTTGGCATGGAACGGCAACAACGTGATGCCGTCGCCGGTGGCACCCTCGGGAAAAATAGCCAACACTTGGTCTTGCTTCAAAGCGTCTGCCATTTGATGCACCACACGCATGGCATCGCGGTTGGATGAGCGCTCGATGTAGAGCGACCCACCACCCGTGGTGAGCACCCCCACCAAAGGCCAACTGCGGATTTCAGACTTGGCCACAAAGCGGCAATGGCAGGCGGCGTGGATGACCAAAATATCCAGCCACGAAATATGGTTGGACGCCATCAACACGGGCCCTTGCGCAGGGTGGCCTTTGACGCGTACCTCAATACCAATGATGGCCAACATGCCACGCGCCCACACCTCCACATAGCGGGCTTGCTGCGAGTCGCTGAACCGAGGGAACTTGGCGCGCACAGTCCAATAGCCTTGCAACACCCAAACCATGATGCGCACAAACTTGGCAAGCGCGTACAGGCTTCGCATCAAGCTGCTTGGTACGCCACGCGACCCGCCACCAAGGTGACTTTGACGCGTGCGGGCAAAGACATGCCCGTCATGTCAAACGCAAATGGGGTGTGCTTGCCTTGGCTGTGCAATGCGTCAGGGGTGACGTGCCATTCGGCCTCTGGATCGAACACCACGAGGTCGGCCACGCCGCCCACTCGCAGATGGCCGATGCTGTCGCTTTGGCCTTCGATCTTGCCCAGCACTTTGGCGGGCTGTGCGGTCAACACATCAAGGGCGCGCAGCAGGCTCACTTTGCTGTCACGTGCCCACTTGAGTGAGAGGCTCAGCAACAACTCCAAGCCTGTGCCGCCGGGCTCGGCTTCGGCAAATGGCAAGGCTTTGGCATCCACGTCCACAGGGGTGTGGTCCGACACCAAGACATCAATCGTGCCATCAGCCAAGGCGGCGCGTAGTGCGTCACGGTCGCGCTGCTGGCGCAGCACGGGGGTCACACGCGCACGGCTGTCGAAGTAGCCAATGTCGTGGTCGCTCAGGTGCAGCGAGTTGATGCTCACGTCTGCCGTCACGGCCAAGCCTTCTTTCTTGGCCGCACGCACCAGCTCCACGCCTTCGGCGCTAGAGATACGGCACAAGTGCACGCGCGATTTGGTGCTGCGCATGAGCGCAAAGATGGTGTGCAGTGCAATGGTCTCTGCCGCCACGGGCACGCCGCTCAAGCCCAAACGGGTGGCGAGTGGGCCGCTGGCAGCCACGCCTTTGCCCAAGTGCATGTCTTGCGGGCGCAGCCAAACGGTGTAGTCAAACGTGGCGGCGTATTGCAAGGCACGTTGCAACACTTGCGTGTTTTCTAGCGGCACTTCGGCTTGGCTAAAGCCCACGCAACCTGCGTCGGTGAGGTCGGACATTTCGGTCAACACCTCGCCCTTCAAGCCACGGGTCAATGCACCCAGCGGGAACACGCGTGCGCGGTGCAGCTTTTCGGCGCGGAACTTGAGCATCTCAATCAGGCCCGGCTCGTCCAACACAGGGTCGGTGTCGGGTGGACACGCAAGGCTGGTGACGCCACCCGCCACAGCGGCCATCAGCTCGGAGGCGAGCATGCCTTCGTGTTCGTAGCCGGGCTCGCGCAAGCGCACTTGCAAGTCCACCAAGCCTGGGGCGACGATGCAACCTTTGGCGTCGATGGTGTGTTCGGCTTTGAAAGTAGCGGGCAACTTATCGCCCGCTTTGGCAATCGCCAGGATGTGGCCGTCGGCCACTGCCACATCAGCCACGTGGTCAAAGCCAGAGGCTGGATCGATGACGCGACCGTTTTGAATCAGGATGTTCATGCTTCATTCCCCGCCACGATCGACATCACGGCCATGCGCACAGCGATACCAAACGTCACCTGCGACAAGATGACACTTTGCGGCCCATCCACAACGGCTGAGTCGATCTCGACACCTCGGTTAATGGGGCCTGGGTGCATCACGATGGCGTCGGGCTTGGCCAGCTGCAACTTGTCTGGCGTGAGGCCAAACGATTTGAAATATTCTTGGCTCGATGGCAACAACGCGCCGCTCATGCGTTCGTTTTGCAAGCGCAGCATGATGATCACGTCGCAATCTTTGATACCTTCTTCCAAGTTGTTGAACACCTTCACGCCCATGGCCGACAAGTCGCTGGGCACCAAGGTCTTGGGGCCCACCACGCGCACTTCGGCGCAGCCAAGGGTCGTCAGCGCATGAATGTCAGAGCGCGCCACGCGCGAGTGCAACACGTCGCCCACGATAGCGACCGTGAGGTTGGTGAAATCTTTTTTGTAGTGACGAATGGTGTACATGTCCAGCAAACCCTGCGTGGGGTGTGCGTGGCGGCCATCACCGGCGTTGATCACGTGCACATGTGGCGCGACGTGTTCGGCAATGAGGTAAGGCGCACCCGACTCGCTGTGGCGCACCACAAAAATGTCGGCAGCCATCGCGCTCAGGTTGGCGATGGTGTCGAGCAACGACTCGCCCTTGGCGGCTGATGAACGTGCGATGTCGAGGTTGAACACATCGGCCGACAAACGCGTGGCCGCGATTTCAAACGTGGTGCGTGTGCGCGTGCTGTTCTCGAAGAACAAGTTGAACACGCTTTTTCCCCGCAAGAGCGGGACCTTCTTGACTTCACGGTCGTTGACAGAGACAAAGTTGCCCGCGGTGTCCAAGATGTGGGTCAGGATGTCGCGCGACAAACCTTCGGTGGAGAGCAGATGAATCAGCTCTCCGTTTTTGTTGAGTTGTGGGTTGCGTTTGTAGAGCATGTCAGACCTTTATTCGCTCTCGACTGAAAAATTAAATTTGCCATCGGCTTCGACTGTCAGCGCCAGCGATTGGGTCGCGGGCAGCGCCACACGTGCGGCCGCATAGTCCGCTTGTATCGGCAACTCGCGGCCACCTCGGTCGACCAACACGGCCAGCTGCACATTGGCGGGGCGTCCGTAGTCGAACAACTCATTCAACACAGCGCGGATGGTGCGACCGGTGTAGAGCACGTCATCGAGCACGATAAGGTGCGCACCGTTGACTTCAAACGGCAGCTTAGTTGGCCCGCCATCGGCCCAACCGCGCTGCGCGAAGTCGTCGCGGTGCATGGCCGACGAAATGCTGCCCGCCTCACCCTCTAGCCCCAGATCTTTTTGCAAACGCGCCGCCAACCAAGCACCACCCGAGGTGATGCCCACCAAACGAGTGGTGGGCGTGAGCATGCTGCGCACGCCTTTGAGTAGCTCGGTGTACAAGCTCTCTGCATCAAGCATCAGATTACCTTGGGGGCTCATAAGTTCTCTCGAAAAAATTGATTGAGGATGATGCAAGCCGATGCAGCGTCTGCGTCTTTCGCGCCTTGGCTGTGGGCTTCGGTGGTGCTGTAACGTTCGTCCACTTCAAACACGGGCAGGTTGAAACGTCCATTCAACTGACGGGCAAATTTTTTGGCCTTGGCCGTGTTTTCGTGCGCAGCCCCGTCGGGATGAAACGGGACACCGACCACCAAAGCGTCAGGCTGCCATTCGGCAATGCGCTTGGTGATGAGCGGCCAACGCGCATCGCCTTCGGCATTCACCGTGGCTTGCGGTTGCGCCTCGTGCAGCATGCGACTGCCATAGGCCACGCCGGTGCGTTTGACGCCAAAGTCAAACGCTAAAAATGATTGGAAGTGGTCAGGCAGAGCGCTCATGAGTGCCCCACTTCAGATGACAGCATCCAAGGCTCTAGGCCCAGCAACCGCATCGCGCGGTCGTAGCGTTGGTCCACCGGTGTGTCAAAAATAACCGCGGCATCCGCGCTCACGGTCAGCCAACTGTTCTCCGCCAACTCGGACTCCAATTGACCTTCGCCCCAGGCCGAGTAGCCCAGAGAAATCAGCACGCGCTTGGGGCCTGCGCCCATCGACAAGGCCTCAAGCACATCCTTGGAGGTGGTCATTTCCAGCCCACCGGGGATGCTCAAGGTGGAGGCGTAAATAGAGGCTTTGTCACTGACATGGCGGAGCGCCTCGGCTTCTAGGGCGCATTCGTCATCCGATGGATCGGCCAACATTGCGTCGTGCAACACAAAGCCGCGCTCGGTATGGACAGGGCCGCCATGGAGCACGGGGGCGTGCATCAGGTCTTCACGGTGCAAAGGCAAATCGACTTTTTCGAACAACCCTTCCATCGACAAGTCGCTGGGTTTGTTGATGACCAGGCCCAGCGCCCCGCGCTCGCTGTGTTCGCACACATACACCACACTTTTGGCGAATGCTTCGTCTTCCAAACCGGGCATAGCAATCAAAAAGTGATGTGTCAGGTTGATGGAGGCAAAATCAGCGGTCATGCAGCAATTTTAAAGGGTGAACATGCCTAGTCAGTCGTCTAAATCCACACATCATTTGCCCCACTTGGACAAAGGGCTGATGTGGTTCCGCCGCGACCTGCGTGCGTTTGACAACGCGGCGCTGTACCACGCCCTTAAAAGCTGCAAACAAGTGCACTGCGTGTTCGTGTTTGACTCCGCGATTTTGGACAGTTTGCCCACCCAAGACCGTCGGGTGGAGTTCATCCGCGAATCGCTGGTGGCGCTGGATGCCGAGCTGCATGCTGTGGCGGGCCAAGCCGGAGCGGGCCTGATCGTGCGCCACGCGCTGTCGACCCACGAAGTGCCTCGCTTGGCGCGTGAACTCGGCGTGCAAGAGGTGTTTGCCAACCACGACGAGGAGCCAGACGCCCTCACCCGAGACGCGCAAGTGCGCGGGGGCTTGGCGAACTTTGGCATTGGTTTTCAAACCTACAAAGACCACGTCATTTTTGAACGCAGCGAGGTGCTGACCCAAATGGAAAAGCCCTACGGCGTGTTCACGCCCTACAAAAACGCGTGGCTGCGAAAGGTGAATGAGTTCTACCTGCGAAGCTACCCTGTGGGCAAATACATCAAAGCCTTGGCCGTCCGGCCCAAGGCCTACCAAGTGCCCGTGCCCACATTGACAGAGATTGGCTTTGAGCCCACCAACCTCAGCAGCTTGCATGTGCCCACGGGCAGCCCAGGTGGTTTGGCCTTGTTTGAGGACTTTTTTGACCGCATGGACCGTTACGACGAAACGCGCAACTTCCCCGCCGTCAAAGGCCCCAGCTACTTGGGCGTGCATTTGCGCTTTGGCACTGTGTCAATCCGTCAGCTCGCCTCCACTGCTTACAAGCGCATGCTGGTGGGCTCCAAGGGCGCAGAGACCTGGCTGTCGGAGCTGATTTGGCGGGATTTTTACCACCAAATCTTGCACCACCACCCGCGTGTGGTGACGGGGGCGTTCAAGCCCGAATACGACGAGATCAAGTGGGACCACCACAAACACGCCAAAGAGCTATTTGCCGCTTGGTGCGAAGGCCGCACCGGCTACCCGCTGGTGGATGCAGCCATGGCGCAGATCAACCAAACCGGCTACATGCACAACCGCTTGCGCATGGTGGTGGCGAGCTTTTTAACCAAAGACCTTGGTATCGATTGGCGCTGGGGCGAGCGCTATTTTGCGGAGCACTTGAACGACTTTGACCTCGCCGCCAACAACGGCGGTTGGCAATGGGCCAGCTCTAGCGGTTGCGATGCGCAGCCCTACTTTCGCATCTTCAACCCCACCAACCAAAGCGAAAAGTTTGACCCCGAAGGCAAGTTCATCCGCCGCTATGTGCCGGCGCTGGCCAAGCTCAGCAACAAAGCCATCCACGCGCCGTGGTTGGCCAAACCTATGGAATTAGAAGAAGCTGGAATGGTGCTGGGGCGCGATTACCCCAAACCCATCGTCGACCATGCAGAGGCCCGCACGCGCACACTCGAGCGCTATGGGGTGGTGAAGAAGATCAAGTAAAGAGGTGCTACCTACTCGCCGCGTAGGGCCGCCAACACATGGGGCTGCGGCTCGCGCACGCTGCCCACCGCAAAGTGCTGCAGCAAACGGCTCACCTCTTGGGCGCCGCTCAGGCTGGTTTTGATGTCCTCGGCCACGCGCTTGGCACGAAGGCGGGCCAGTTGCACAGCCAACGAATCGGTCACTTGCTGCACAGCCGTCAGCTCTACATCTTGCGCCAGTTGCGCCATGCTTTGCACATCAAGCTGGGCTTCCGTGGGCATATCTGCCTCTGGCGACTCAGACCAATCGTTCAAAAGTGCGACCAAACGCTGCGAAATGACGTCGGCCTGCTCTAAGAACAACAGATGGTTGACAACTTGCAGGTTGTCTTCAACCGGTTTGTCGTGGTCGTTGAACTGCTCGCGCAGAAACAAACCACTCAGCACTTGCGAAGCGGCACTGGCTTCGGCATTTTCAAAGCTACGCCCTGGGACCACGCGCAAGCCTTCAAAAAAGTGGGTCGACAGCGCCCAAAACGTGCGCCAGGCGGGCAGCGTCTCGGCATCCATCTGCAGCTGGCTCAGCTGCTCCAGCTTTTCGGCCGAAGGCAAATGCACCACTGGCCGGTGGCGCAGCAGTGTCAATAAGTGGCCTTCAAACTGAGCGCGGATTTGCATAGG